>WALJ01000190.1 GCA_015522885.1 Thermoplasmata archaeon | reverse complement strand
GGTCTACGACAACCAGAACAAGCTCTGGTACACCTATAACACCGCAAGGGATGCAAAGTATAATATCGGATTTCCATCGGTGGACAACAAGGTGGGTGTCTGGGTGCATACTACCGCCTCGGCGATGCTCACAGCGCCGGGGGATAGCATAGGCTCCACGAACATAGAACTGTATAAGGGCTGGAACCTCGTCGGCTATCCGAGCAATAACAAGACACGGACTGTCTCGGATGTATTATCCGGAATATCCTATGACTATGTGCAGACTTATAACGTGACAGCCGGAAAGATAATCACGCTTGCGGCGACAGATATAATGGAGCCCGGTAACGGATACTGGATACATGTAACTGCAGCGGGAACATGGACGGTGAACTGGTAAAAATCCAAACCCTTTTTCTTTTGATTTTTACTCCCACTTTTGACGGAATACTTTTTTAATCCGGAGTTCATGCGCTCCCGATGAAGGTTCTTAAAAAAGACCTAAGAAACGGAGAGATAAAACTGAGGGTCGAGGTTGAAGATGACCTCTGGCATCTGTACAACATAGTATCAGTCGGAGACCTTGTTTTTTCGCTTACCCAGAGAAGGGAAGAGAAGCAGACGGACAGAATAAGAGTCGAGAGAGGAGAGAAAAAGACGATGAGGCTCGGACTAAGGGTTGAAAAGGTCGAGTTCCACGAATTCACCGACAGACTCCGCATACTCGGAATCATCGAATACGGACCTCAAGACATCGGTGAGCACCACACATTCAACATAACGGTCGGCTCCGAGCTTTCTATAATAAAAGAGAGATGGGAAAAAAGGCACATGAAAAGGCTGGAAGATGCAATAAAATCCGTTGAAAGGCCGCTTATAACTTTCCTCACCATGGAAGACAACGAGGCCGAGATAATCGTTCTGAGGGAATACGGTGTCAAAAAACTGGCCAGCATAGGATTTTCAGGCGGCGGAAAGCAGTACCGCTCTTCAAAGAAGGAGGAGTTCTTCGAAAGAATTCTCAAGGCCCTGAGAGAACTTTACAGGGAAGGAGAACTTCTTATTATAGGTCCCGGTTTCACGAAAGAGGAATTCTTCTCATGGGCAAAGGAGAAAGAGCCGCAACTGTTGGGAAAAGCACATGTTTACAGCGCATCCCACGGCGGAACCGTTGGTGTCAACGAAGCCATGAAGAAGATAGGTACGGAGATACTTGAAAAATCCAGAATGACAATTGAAGCGAAAGAGGTGGAAAAACTCTTTGTCGAGATATCGAAAAACGGTGCTTTTGCCTACGGAAAAAAGGATGTGGAGAGATTTCTGAAGCAGGGTGCGGTGGAAAAACTCCTGATACTCAGCAAGTTGATGAGGGTTGAAGAAGGCGAGAAATACATGAAGCTGGCGGAGGGGGGAGGAGCCGAAGTAATAGTCATAAGTGAATTAGGAGAGCCAGGGAAAAGACTGGCATCCATCGGCGGTATTGGAGCGATATTGAGGTTCGTGCCCAGATAGTGCTATACAACTGCATCTTGAACAATCACGGCTCACATTTTGTACCGTTCTTTCTTTGTCAGTATCTCCGAAAGCCATCCCGATGATTCGAATCTCTGATTTTCGGGTGAATTATAGTCGAGACCTGACTTTGTTAACTTATATCTTTGATAGACAGCTTTCCTCTGGTCGCCGACTGCTAGTCAGAGACTTCATTAGTTTGGAAGCTTATGTCTCTCACTATAAAATCTTTATGCTTGACCGCTCTCCCGCATACCGACGAGCGCGAACACCTTCGCATCGTTCACAAGATTCTCTATCTTGCAGTACTCGTTCGCCTGATGCATCGTCTCATCTATAGTGCTCCACACGGCCACAGGTATACCCTCGTATCTGACATATGCGGCGCAGGTCCCTCCGCCTATGCCCACAAGCTTAGGCTCTATTTTCCTCACCTTTTTCACGGCATCTTTAAGCCTTACAACGACCTCGGAATCCGCGGGAGTCGGCGCTGGCGCAGGCTCTCCCCTGTAAACCTCAGGCATGATCTTCGCACCGGTTTCCTTTGAAACTTTCTCCGCGACCTCATTCATAACTCCCATTATATCCGTTATATCGTGCTCCGGAATCACCCTCATGTCGAAGTAAAAGATGTCCTCACCCGGAACAGCGTTTATGTTCGGCTGGTTCTCCTCTTTCTTCGTTGGCTCGAATGTGGATACAGGGGGGCCGAACAGCTCGTTCTTATCGGAAAATCTCTCGTGCAGAGCCTTATCGACCTCCACCAGATACCTGGCCCCGGCCCTGAGGGCATTTATTCCGGTATGCGGTATGCTGGAATGCGTCTGCTTTCCGTATGTGGTAACTTTGACCCAGTAGATCGATTTCTCGGCTATCTCTATCTCGTTGCCCTCGGGAACTCCGTGGTCCGGAACGAGAACAAGGTCATCTTTCCTGAAAAGCCCGAGCTTCACAAGGTGCTGAATCCCATATTTGCTGCCCGTCTCCTCGTCAGAAACAAATGCTACGGAGAAATTGTAATCCGGCCTATCTCCGGAATCGATTATTGCCTTTGCCGCGTACATGGAGGCTATCAGAGACTGTCCGTTGTCCTCGGCCCCCCTTCCGTATATCTTTCCCTCTTTCACCACAGGGTCGAAGGGGTCGGTATCCCATTTCGAGATATCGCCCACGGGCACGGTATCCATATGGCTGATTATCCAGATGCTGCGCTCCCTGTTTTTCCCATGGATCGTTGCCACTATGTTTGGCCTGACACCGCCTTCCGCCCTCGGGTCCTCCGCATCGTACCTCTTTATCTCATCAAAGCCAAAATCGGATATCCATCTCTGCAGGAATTCAGCCCTTTTCAGCTCTCCTTTTCCTCCCGCTTCGGGGCTTATCGCCTCTATCTTCAGCATCTCGACCATTGCCTTTACCATGTCATCCTCAAGGGATTCGACGATCTCAGTGATTTTCATGGGAACACCGGCGGGACATCGGGAGCATAAAATAAGTTTTTGTGCCAAGTTTAAAATAGAGATTCGGATGCCCTCTCATGGAAGTAGGAATCGTCTCCCCTCTTCACCGGACAGAGGACCCTGAAAAGGTCAAAAAAGCCATAACAAATATATTTCCCGACTGCGCTCTCGAAGAAAAGGAGCATGAGATCGCGGGAAAGAGCCCATCCCTGGAGCGTTTCAGAGAGATCCTCAGGGACCTCAGGATAAGGGACACCGCAAGGCACTTTCTTACGGGAAAGATCGAGGGAGACAGGATAAGTTTCAGCATAAGCAAGCAGGCGGCATACATGGGAAAAATCTCATTCGGAGGCACGAATCCGGCCCTCGGGGAGATAGAGATAGAAATCATGGACGGGAACCCGGACAAACTCATCGAATGGCTCACATATGAGGGTGAATGACATGATCATGGTATCGAGCTCATCCTTCTCACGGATTCCCCTGAAAGAGGTCTTTTCAACGGTCTCGGAGCGCTTCGACGGCTGGGAGATAAGCGCCGAGGGAACCCTTTACCTTCCCGATATAGAGAAAGAGTTAGCGGAACTTCTGAAATCCCAGCCACTGGAGATACAGGTCCACGCACCTCTGAGCGACATAAACATCGCGGGAGCGAACCCGTATATGAGGGAGAGCGCTCTTAATGAGATAAAAAAGGCCATAAGCGCATCGGGAAATCTTGGGGTGAAGGTTATGACCCTGCATCCCGGTTTCAGGACACCTCTTTACAAAAGGCCGGAAAAGGTCAGAGAAGAGACGAAAAAGAGCCTGAAAATTCTCGAAAGACATGCGCTGGACAGCGGAATAACCCTTGCTCTGGAAAATATGCCGGATACGTTCATAACCGTCGGTAAGGCGCCGTGGGAACTGGAGGAAATGACCGAAGGTCTTGAAGTAAAGTGGTGCTTCGATGTGGGCCATGCGAACACAACGGGAACGATAGATGATTTTCTAAAACATAAAGAGCGCTTCGCAAACATACACATCCACGACAACAACGGAAAGATGGACGAACATTTACCATTGGGTGATGGAGACATAGAGTGGAAGAAAGTTTTTCGCGGGCTCAAAGGATACGGAGGAAATCTCGTTCTTGAGATGGACAGAGGGATGGGGGATGCGCTCAAAAGCCTTGAAAGTCTGAAAGAGGTGGGTTTTCGGGATATGATATCCTAAGTATGGTCCCGGCCTGACTTTGTTGACTTATGACATTTGTTCTATAGCTGCCTTATACTCTTCCTTCGGTTCCGGAGGTATATACTTACCTAACTTAAAG
>WALJ01000189.1 GCA_015522885.1 Thermoplasmata archaeon | reverse complement strand
TACAATAACGGAACCAATAAAGAAGAACCCAATACTCTGTACTTTTTTCCACCAACTTCTACACTCACTATACCCGGTCCGGCAAAAGCATCCATATATATTATTTTTTTGAAAATTTTATATTTTTTGAGTATTGTAGTATACATAGATGTATATAGCATTAAAGAAATGAGTTTTAATGCCGTCCATCCACCTTTTTCATAATTTGTTTCGTTACACATTTTTGCAAGTCCTGATGTTTCTTCGGGAGTAATTCTAGATAGCTTTTCTCTTAGCCACATATGTCTATCACTTCCCATATACTCACCATATGCAATTGCACTTTATCTTTTTCCAGTCCATTCCTATTGCATTCCACATTTCCAGTGTCTCCTTGCAGAGCGCCACATCTCGATAATTGTATGCATCCTTTAAATAGTTTATTACTGAAAGATACATTTCCTTTCTCGTTTCAAACGGAATTTTTCGGCCCCAGTTGGAGCGCTCTCCGAGATACTCCACCCATGATTTGTCCGAAGAGTTGTTTATCGTGCTTTGAAGACCTCTCAGAGAGCCCAGAGTAATTCTGGAGGGTTCAAAAGCGTTCATTAGGTCATCTACAAGTCGCAAATATCCTTCTTTGTAATTCTCGATTGGAACCATAGGATCTATTCTTATTCTTACTTCGTACCCTGCTTCAAAGACAGTTTTTGCAGCCTTTATGCGCTCTTTCGGATGGGGCGCAATCTCCCATCTTTCTGCAACGGGATAGGCATTAAGCGAGGCCGAATAAACAACAACATCCTGAGCATCGAATTCGGCTAGTCGGGAGCCGACAGTATGTTTTGTCAGAATCAATAATCTGTGTCTGTATGGGTTTGTCTCTCTAGAGATGAAAAGAGGAATTATTTTCTCAAACATGAAATCCGGAAATGCGAAACTGTCCGAGACTTCACCGCTATTGAGTAAAGACGGTTTTTTGTTTTTCTCAAAATATGCCAACAACGAGTTTACAATTCTCTTCTCGTCTTTCAATCGGGGTGCTATATGTGTTCCATCATCCAGCTTTTTATATGTCGGCCACCTGAAAGTCCCCTGAAGATAGCACCACGCACATTTGAACGGACAGCCGTTAAAAGGCTTGAATTCCATGAAATGCGGACACCATACATCTGTGTCCTTTTCTGGGTGTGGCGTAACATCAAATCTGGTGATTATAGATGGATCTATTTTCTTAGTTCTCTTTGTTTTAGGAAGAGCAGGCCCAGGCATCACCGGATAGGTCTGAATACTGTGGCTAGAACCTGTGCTCACACCAGCGCTTTCTGTTTCCATATCTAGGGTTTTTTGAACGGCCGCCATCAGAGTCACCACACTTTCTTCGGACACATATACTAACTTCTTCACCTATATAAAGGAATATGGGGGTGGGGGGTAAGTGAAAGTGAAGGGAGCAGTAAAATCTATTTCTTACCCTTTCCCAGCAATCTTTCCTCCATTTCCTTCAATCCCTTCGTCTTTTCCCTGATTATCCTCCAGTCGAGCTGATGGTGCTCTCTTGTCAGGTGGTATATGCTTGCACCGATACCGGTCCAGATAACGACCACTGCGAACTGCATGAGGGAGACCTGTATTATGTATCCGAGGAGGAGCAGCGTGGTTACCATGCCGAGTATGCTTATCAGCCATGTTCCTTTGTACTTAACCTCCGCTTTTTCCCATATATCCGGCCTTTTGTACGGCATGACGAATGTCGCGAGGCAGACCATGGCATATGTTATGAGTATTGCTATTGTCGTGACATCTATTGCCTCTATGAACTCGCTGAAAGCGAGAACTATGAATACTGCTATGGCCCCGTTCATAATCAACGTCCATTTCGGTGTGTGGAACCTGCTGAGCTCCCTGAGCTTCTCGGGAACGACCGAGTCCTTTGCCCATGCGAACGAGAGCCTCGAAGTTGCGAGAATCGATGGATTTATGTCCGATACAAGGGCTATGAATGCCGTGAATGAGATGTAGAGCGCTATGAAAGAAGGAAGGAAGAGCATGGCGGCAGCGGGGACATTGCCTGCGCCAACAACAGAATTCAGGTTTGCAGTTCCGTATGTAACAAGGGCAACAAGGACATAGAGCACTGCAATTGCTATAACCGATATGACTATCCCTCTCGGAAGGTTCTTCTTCGCATTCTTGACCTCTCCGCCTGCGTCGGCTATCGCGGCGAATCCGATATAGCTGAAGAAGACTATGGAAGATGCCCTGAATATATCCTGAACCCCTCCGTGGGCAGAAGATGTGAGGTATTCGATTCTCACATGGGGAAGCCCGACCGCAATGTAGAGTATTATGCCCGAAAGCAGAATCAGGAGCATGATATCCTGCACCCAGCCGTATATCTTCACACCTAGGTAGTTTATTATCAGAAATATCAGGATTATCGAGATTGCTATAGGAATCCTGTAATTCATGACAAAAATTGTGGCAGAGTCCCATCCGACGGCCGTGAACATGTTCGATATCAAAAAAAGGTCTCCGATGGATATGGCGGCTATTCCGGCGACCATGCCGAACCATCGCACCCACGTTGTCAGGAATCCCAATGTCGGGTCCAGGATCCTTGATATGTAGATGTAATCTCCACCCGAGGCGGGTATCGCAGAGGAAAGAACTGCATAGGAAAGAGCGACAAAGAAGGCGGGTATGGCGGCTATGAGATATGAGAATATCACATTCGAGCCCACGGGAACCTGCTTCTGTATCTGTACGGTTGTTAGAAACAGCCCCCCACCGATGACCGATGTCATGACTGTGGCAATGACCTCCTTCATACCGAGCTCTTTCTTCAGTTCTCTCTTGGCCATGCTCCGTAATTCAATTCAGGTATATCTTCATTTCCGTCGACATCCTGTGCGGTCTTATATACCCACATCTGCCATATATAAAGGAAACTCAGAGACATCAAGTTCGCCAAAATCCTGAAAAGGAGCGCAGAGATGGTTACGGTTGCAGGTAGGTGATACCATGACCGATGTCTGCAAGCACAGAAATGGAAAGGAGAGGGTTGAAAGAGAAAAGCAGGAGACCCCAAGGTTAGAAAAATGTGCGGTTCATCCCATACCTGCGGTTCGTCTGCCATAGAAGATGGAAGTGATAGATAAGTGGTGACTATGACGGAAGAATGGAACTGTGATACATGTGTGCGTATAACACAGCGGGACGACAACTCCAAGTTATGTCCTCGACTATAACTTTAGTCGGAGAAAAATTGAACTTCGGTCAAAGAACCGCACACGGTTCTTCTCACGTCTTCCCAAGCAGTTCCCACAGTCCCATGACATCCGTAAAGAATATTTCCGTACCGTTCACACTCACATTCCCATTGTTTCCTTTATATGACACCACGAGAGCTTTCTCCGGTTCATATCTCTCTATAAAGGAGCGAAGGCCTCTCTCTATTCTGGCTTTATTCGCCTCGATTTTAATCTCTACAGGGATGATCTTACCCTCCTTTTCCACTATGAAATCCACTTCGGCCTTTGACTTTGTCCTCCAGTATCTGGGCTCGAAACCTATCTTAACAAGTTCCGAAAGCACATAGTTCTCGAAAAGCCTCCCTTCCGGCTCGGCGGGATACCGGCCCAATACCGCATTCCTTAAACCCGTATCGAGAAAGTATATCTTCGGCTGCTTGCTTATCTCCCTGCTTCGGTTGCTAAAAAAAGGCGATACTGCGACTATGAGATAACTTTTCATAAGTGCATCGAGGTACTTCTTCAGGGTCTGAAAGGATATTTTCAGGTCGTCGGAAAGCTTGGAATACGAGATTATGGAGCCGGTGTTTACGGCGAGATATCTGGACAATCTCTCCAGAGCGGCCATGTTGTCTATTGAGAAAGTTCTCGAAACATCCTTCATCAGCATGGTCTCCTGCAGATTCCCGAGAATCGTTCTCTTCATTTCTATATCCCCCGCTGTAACAACCCCAGGAAAGCCGCCGTAAACCATGTGCTCCCAGACATGCCTCCGCAGTATCTCGGGATTCAGCGCTCTCTGCCCCTTTGCCCTGAGAAATTCACTTATGCTGAACGGATACAGGCGGAGAATAGCGGCCCTGCCGACAAGATAGGAAAGCACATCTTTTCCTAAAAGGACTTCGGAGGAGGAGGTTATCCACATTTTAGAGCCGGTATCCGCCAGATATTTCAGTTTGCTTCCCGCATCCTCGCAGTACTGCGCCTCATCCAGTACGGTGAGTTCACGGCCTTGTATGTACTGCATCCTGAATTTCTTTATGTCCTCATCGAAAAGGCCCCTGGCATCCGGGTCGTCGAAGAGCACATAGG
>WALJ01000188.1 GCA_015522885.1 Thermoplasmata archaeon | reverse complement strand
TCGTCTGGGACTGCCATGTCGATGCGTTTATGACTTTTACCCCTTTATAATTGGCCTTTATGAACGAATGGACATGCCCTGTCACGAATATATCGGGAACCTCATCTATTACCATGTAATCCTCCTTTTCCGGTGCCAGTGGGGTTTTAGCACCGTAAACAGGCGCAAGCAGTCTGGATTTCAGCATCCTTATCAGTGCGAGGCTCGGGTCCTCGTAGCTGACCCCGGGAAGCAGGTTTATGAAATCGTTTATGCTGGTTCCGTGATATGCTAGTATCTTCACGCCCTCTATTTCCATCATTGAAGGATTACCTGCAAATGTTATGTCTCTCGAGAAAAGTTTCTTTATATCTTCATCAAAGGCGGGTTGAGGCTCGGCAGGCCTGACGAAATCGTGGTTGCCCGGTATCATTATCACGGAGATTCTCTCGGGTATCTCGTCGACCATATCCGATAATGCTTCATACTGCTCGTAAATGTCGGAAATCTCAAGCTCTTCCTCCTGATCGGGGTATATTCCTATACCGTCCACGACATCCCCCGCTATCAGAAGATAGCCTATGCCCTTGGCATCATCGCTTTTAAGCCATTTTACAAAAGAATCCCATGCATCTTTCAAAAAGGTTTTGTTTCCCACGTGCAGGTCGGATATGAAAGCCATACTGACCTTTTCTTCCGAAAGATTCATCTTATGGGGTGCTATGTCCGGCCAGACTATCCTGTTGCCGTACATCCTTACATTTTTTCCGCGATTGGAGGCAGGAATTCTTCCGTGAACTCCTATGACTTCATCGGGGAGCGGGGCTTCTCTGATATCTTTTTTTGAGAAGAATACGTCCATAACCCCCGTAAAGTCCTCCAGAACGATGTTCACACCTCTCGGACTTTTCTTAACCTCTCTTACCATTCCTATTACCGAGATGTCCTCGCCTTTTTTCTTGGACGCATCGGATATCTTTCGCACATACTTGAGAGTGGGCTTGCCCTTCAGAAGTCTGTATATTCTGGAGTATCGGTCTCTGACCGTCGAAACGAAGCTCTCCACCTTTGCGGTGGACCTCGATTTTCCCGTAACATCCCGAAGTATGTGCACGGTTCCCCCGGTCACCGATTTCTTGGCCTTAATATCCGGGATATCCACAAGTTTTTCCTCCCCCACCGGTTCCGGCAACGGCACTCTGACACTATTGCTGTCGAGTATGGGTTTCAATTTATCTACTCCGAGTATATAAGGAAGCTCACCTGTCGATGAAAGAGCGCTCCTTATCTCTTCCATATCTTCCCCTTCTTTCTCCACGTAATCGAGGGCTTCGGGAGTTATAAGCACCCCTTTTTCGCTTAAAAATTCTATGAGCGCATCCTTCATCGCAAGCCTATCCGAAAGAGGATTTAAAAACTTTTCTATCGCCTGTATTTCTATACTTGCACATCAACATCTATTGGATGAAGTCATCGGGTGGAAAAGCTCTATTAAGCAGTCCATTTCCCATCGTGTCTCACCTGATAACGCCTGTATGGTCGCCGACCTAACTTTGTTAACTTATATTGCAGAGCATAGCCCCTCCCTTAGGTCGGCGACTGCTAGCCGGAGACATCATTAGTTTAGAAGGTTATGTCTCCGACTATAATATCGGCAATAACTCCGGTCTACGATTGGGTGATAGACCGGTTTCTCGGAGGCGAAATGAGGATCAGAAAGAGAATGGCCGAGAAGGTCTCCGACTTCGAAAGAGGTCTGGACATCGGCTGTGGAACGGGCAGCTTCATGGCAGTTCTGAGAGCGATGAAAAGCGGGGAACTCTATGGAATGGACATATCCCGCAGAATGGTAAGGCATGCATCGAAAAAGTACGGGGACACGGAGTTTCTGGTGGGGAGCGCTCTCAATCTGCCTTTCGGAGATTCCAGCTTCGATGCGGTCTTTTCCACGATGATGATGCACCACCTGACAGATAAGGAAAGAGCAATCGCATGCTCCGAGATACTAAGAGTTCTCAGAAAGGGAGGAACCTATTATTCTCTCGAGTTTCACAGAGACGGATTGACCGGAACGGGAAAAGCGGTCACTCGTCTCGGATTTCTGGAAGACAGGCATCTGGAAGGCTTCGAGATGCTCGAAAAAGAATCATGGGATGAGGGGCTCGTATTCAGAAGGGCGAGAAAACCGCAAAGGATAAAATCATGGAGAGATTGAGCCCTGTGAATCCACTCGAAGAGATTGCGCGGATGATACTTTCGGGAAAGATAACGAGCAAAGAGCAGCTCAACCGCGAGAAAGTGAAGATTGCCGGAAAATATCATCTGAACAGGATACCGTCCAACACGGAGATAATGCATCACATCCCCGAAGAAAGGAGGGAAGAATTTTACCACATAATACGAATAAAGCCGATGCGCTCCCTTTCCGGTGTTGCGGTCGTTGCGATAATGACCTCCCCGTATCCATGCCCGCACGGAAAGTGCATCTACTGCCCGGGAGGGCCGGAAAAGGGGACCGCCCAGAGCTACACAGGCCATGAACCTGCTGCTATGAGAGCCGAACAGAACGATTTCGACCCCTACCTTCAGGCGAAGAACCGCATAGAACAGCTTGAGGAGATAGGGCATCCCACAGATAAGATAGACCTGATAATCATGGGAGGCACATTCACCGCAAGGCCGTGGGAATACCAGCAGTACTTCGTGAAAGGTGCCTTCGATGCGATGAACGGTGCGGTCTCGGAAAGCCTTGAAGAGGCACAGTTGAAGAATGAGAACACAAGGCACAGGTGCATAGGTCTAACAGTTGAAACCCGCCCCGACTGGTTCATGGAGGAGGAAATAAAACGGTCCCTGATACTGGGGGCAACTCGGGTTGAACTTGGAATACAGAGCACCTTCGATGATGTTCTGGAATTCGTGAAAAGGGGGCACACCGTTGCGGAGAGCATAAAATCCACGAAGCTGGCGAAGGATGCGGGATTGAAGATAGTCTATCACATGATGCCGGGGCTGCCCGGCTCCGATGAGAAGAAGGACCTCGAATCGTTCAGGCGCATATTCACGGACCCTGACTTCATGCCGGACATGCTGAAGATATATCCTACGCTTGTGGTCAAAGGCACGGAACTCTATGATATGTGGAAGAGGGGAGAGTATGAGGCTCTGGACACGGAAAAGGCTGCGGAATTGATAATAAAGGTCAAAGAGATGGTCCCACCGTGGGTGAGAATCCAGAGAATCCAGAGAGACATCCCCACCCAATACATAGAAGCTGGCGTGAAGCGCAGCGATTTGAGGGGATATGTGCAGCAGCTGATGAAAGAAAGAGGGAAAAGCTGCGGATGCATACGATGCAGGGAGATAGGGCATGTAAATTCGGATATGGGGCCCGAAGATGTCTCACTCGTGAGAAGGGAATACGACGCCTCAGGTGGCAGGGAAGTTTTCCTTTCATTCGAAGGGCCCGACATGGAACTCATCGGATATGCAAGGCTCAGAAAGATTCCGGAAAATTCTTGGAAAGCGGAGACCGGAGAATACGGTGCCATAATCAGAGAACTCAAGGTATTCGGCTCGCAGGTTCCCATAGGCGATGAACCCAAAGGAAGGTGGCAGCATCGGGGCTATGGAAGAAAGCTGGTGGAAGAAGCGGAGAGAATAGCGAAGGACGAATGGAGTGAGGAGGGAATTCTGGTGATGAGCGGGGTCGGTGTCAGGGAGTATTACGGAAAACTGGGATACGAAAGGGTTTTACCCTATATGGGAAAGAGATTTTCACCATCTTGAGCCTTTTCCGCCGGCCATCCCCCGACCTTCGGATACCAGAGGATTCTGAGTTACCGTCATCTCTCCTTTTTTGAACTTTTCAATGGCATCCGCAACCGTTCCTTTGAAATTTCCGATGACCTTTATTCCAGCCGCTGAGAGAGCTTCATGTGCATTCGGACCAACACCACCGCCGGTTATCACATATTCCGCTCCTTTGGAGGCTATGAGGTTCCCGGCTCTTATTCCCGCACCCCCTCCCGCCGAGGTGTTATCCGCCACATCCATATCTCCCGATTCAAGGTCATAGAATATGAAATATGCCGCTCTTCCGAACCTGTCGCTAACTTCCGAATTTACATCCGGGCCGTTCGATGCTATACCTATTTTCATTTTTTCACAGCTCCTGTCCGTTCTTTCTCAGATTTCTTTCCTGTCTTCTTTTTCTCCTTTCTCTTCTCTTTGAAACCTTTCTCAAGTGCCAGAGAACCGTACAGCAGCATCTCTATGTTCTCTGCGGTATATTTCCACATCTGATACGTTTCCATGTTCTCGGACATGTGTATATCGGAGAATACCTGGACTCTCACGAGGGCCAGCCTTAGTTTGTCGCTCTTTCTGAGCTTAACAATTTTTTCCAGATAAAACGGGAGTTCTTCCGGATGCTCCAGCACATATGCGAGGGTTTCCTGCCACTTCTCCAGTTTCTCTGGAGCCTGCTCTCCTGTTATGACGGAAACCACGGAATAATCGTATTTCTCGCCGTTCAGAGTTATTTTTCTTGCCATGCTATCGTGCCGCCATCAGGAACTCGGTAATAAAGCTTATCACACCGAACTGTCCATTTCCAGCGCAAGCCTTAAATAAGAATGAAAAGATGCACCTATGTGGTAAAATGCTCGAAGCGAAGGAGCTCATGAAGATGGAAGAAGAGATAAGCGAGATAAAACTCCAGATTGGATACATTCTTTCGAGATTTCTCGAGGAAGAGGAGATAAGTGATGAAGAAAAAAGAGAAATAAGCGAGATTCTGGAGAATGTTAAGGAGGGGGAGTATGTGTCCAAAGATGAGTTTGTCAGAGAATTGTTCGGTGAAGACTGATGTTTACGGTTATAATAAGCAGTCGTGCGAGAAAAGATTCAAAGAAGCTCCCGGAGGATATGAAAAGAAAGGTCGTAGAGATATTTGATTACATCGAAAAAAATCCGATTCCGGTAGAGAGATACGATGTTAAGAAGATAAGGGGAATGCACGGTATTTATCGAATAAAATCCGGAAAATGGAGATTGATATACTCGGTGGATTTCGTCGAAAAGAAAATTGTGATAATAAGAGTAAGCCAGCGTGAGGGAGCCTATAAAGACCTATAATCAGACATTGGCAAAAGATTTAATCGGGTAGAAGATTGGTGCCGTATGACCGAAATTCCGAAGTCCCATCCGAGATACGAATCTCTGATTACAAGAGAGCGTCTGGTCGAGATGATGCACAGAGGCATAGTGAGCGAGGCCGGCCTCATAGCACACGGAAGAGGAGAGGCGTTCGACTATCTCATCGGGGAGAAAAGCAATGATTTCGCGCTCGAAGCCGAAAGAGCAGCAGTGGCCGCACTTTTTCTGGCAGACAGGTCGGTGATATCGGTAAACGGCAATGCTGCGGCACTTTGCGG
>WALJ01000187.1 GCA_015522885.1 Thermoplasmata archaeon | reverse complement strand
GGTTCATCTCCGTGTATGTTTGCGCTCGTCGAAATCAAGGGTCCGCAGTTCTCAAGGAGTTCGAGGGCGGTGCGGTTATCTGGAACTCTTATCCCGATCTTCCCGTTTTCCGTTATGTATCTCCAGTTTCCCTTTGCCTTTGCAATTATCGTGACCGGCCCGGGAAGGAGCTTTTCCACCCATTCCGGGATTTCGGCATATTCCTTGGCCCGCACCACGGAAGGGAGTGCAACACTGAGAACTTTCGGCTCCATTCTCTTCAACATGAAAATTTGCCTTATAGCATCTCCGTTGAAGGGGTCAGCGCCGAAGCCGTAAAGAGTGTCGGCCGGATAAACAATCACAGCTCCGTTCCTTATATGCCGGCATATCTCCGTTTCATCACCCCAGAAGGCTCAGTATTCTTTCAACGGAGCGCAGTCCGTCCATGCTTATTCCCTTATATTTCTGAGACCGTAATAGAGCCTCTTTCATACAGAATTCCTTCTGATTCATCGAGAAGTATGTCCCCTTTTCCATGTGATACTTCGATAGATATTCCTGCTCGGTCTGTGCCGGTGTCGGTATGAACACTGCCTTCTTTCCCAGTACCGCAAGGTCCATAAGTGTGGAATAGCCGGAGCGGGATAGGATGAGCTTCGAACGGTTCATCAAATCCTCCCTTCTCTCCTTTGTCAGATATGTATAAACAACTGCGTTTCCCCTGCGCTTTTTCCCATATTCCTCGCTCTTTCCGAGGGTTATAACCGTTCTCGGGGGGAAATAGGGAGCGCTCTCCATTATATTCCTCTCGAATATGCTTCTCTGTGGCTCAGGACCTGAGATAGAGATAAAAAGGTCTATGTCGTGCTTCGTGTCCTTTTTTGAAAAATCGGAAAGAGGTCCGGAGTAAAAGACTTTCTTCGTGTCGATGTAATCGAGCCTGTGCGAGAGCTCTCCGGAGAGGCTTCCGTTCTCATCATCGGGAACTATGAAAGATGTAAACTTGTCCTGAAAAGAGGCTACAAACCTTTCACCCTTCTTTTCTATGAATGATATGCGGTGGGGCGCCATGAACCTTAATTGATGGGTTATAAGATAGGACGGTATGTCTCTGTGATAAATGCCATATCTGTTATCCGAAACTATCCTGTGATATTTTTCAGAGGAAACTATCCTCTCGAGCTCCCTGTGCTCCCTCTTTATACCTTTCATTATTGCCGGAACTGCAGCCCCGAACTTCAGGTAAAATGTAAATTTCCCGGATGAATACGGCGCGGGATAATCCGGCATCTCATAGTATTTTACATCATTCCCGAGCTCATTTTTCAGCATCTTGAGGCTTCTTCCAGAGGATATCACAGATACTTCGTGGCCTTTCCTCAGAAAGGCTCTTATCACGGGCAGAGAGCGGGAGGCATGTCCAAGGCCCCATGTACACAGCGCATAGAGAATTCGCACGGAATCCGAAGAATGGAGGGATTAAAAAACTAACTGGTCATCTCTCCTCTCCCTATGGCTATCATGCGCTCTATGGGGATTCTCGCCTTTTCGGCTGTTTTTTCGGGTATTTTCACAACAGGACCCATTTTTTCAAGTGCTTCGAGGAGATTTTCCAGACCTGTCTTCTTCATCGGCGGACATACCGCTCTATCTATTGCATAAAATACTTTCTTTGGATTCTCCTTTTTCAGCCTGTACGCCATGTCCTTCTCGGTTCCGACGATGAACTCTCTTTTATCTGACGCTCTTGCATACTTGACCATTCCCTCGGTTGAAAACACATGATCGGCAATGTCTATCACCTCAGGTCTGCACTCCGGATGCACCATTATCTCCGCCTCGGGATGCTCTCTTTTTATGGCCGTGAAGTCCTCGACCGTGAGCGAATCATGGGTCGCACAGAATCCAGGCCAGAGTATTATCTCCTTGTCCTTAACATGCCTCTTTACATAGGCACCGAGGTTCCTGTCAGGCGTGAATATGATTTCTTTTTCAGGAATGCTCTCCACAACCTTTACGGCATTTGCCGACGTGCAGCAGTAATCTGAAAGAGCCTTGGTCTCGGCAGTTGTATTGACATAGGAAACCACGGCAGCATTCGGGTGCTCCTCTTTCATCCTTTTGAGTTCCTCAGGATTAACCATGGCTGCCAGAGGACACTTCGCCCCCGTATCCGGAATTATCACCTTCTTATCCGGATTGAGGATAGCGGCCGTCTCGGCCATGAAGTCAACACCGCAAAATACTATGACATCCGCCTCCGTCTCCTTCGCTTTTATCGCAAGTGCCAGAGAATCGCCGAGAAAATCCGCAATATCCTGAATATCCGGTATCTGATAGTTATGCGCCAGAATAACGGCGTTTTTTTCTCTTTTCAGCGCAAGTATTCTTTGTTTAAGCTCTTCCTTCGAAGGCATTGAAGGGGCAAGAAAAGTCTTCTGTATAAAGATTTTGCCGCATTTCCGCTATATCCCTATTCTCTCGGCATATCGCCCTTTCAGGAGTATGCTCGCAATCTTCTCCGGCAGGTTCAGGATATCTCCCTTCTTCGGATAATAATAGTGGCCGTCGAGACCTACGAAGGCTTCGTCGGACAGCATTCTTACGGGTATCATCATCTCTTTCCTTTTTTCATCCTTTTCCCCTTTTTTCTCCCCTGTTTCCGGCCTTTCCCGATCTCCCGTTTCTTCTGCAGTCTCCGTTTTCCCTCTTTTTTCATCCTTTGTTTTCATCTCCTTTGTCTCGGCTCTTTCTTCTGTTTTTACGGGCTTTTCTTCGGGAGTTGACTCGGATATCTCAAATTTCCCCTCATGTATTATGTCTATCTTTCCTTCCATGAACTCCCGCCGCCGCTCTTCCACTATGTCGTACAGCTCCTGAAAAAGAGCCTTCTCTTCCTCGGTGAACTGAGAAAGGTCGGACTTTCCACCGCTTATCTTCTTGGAAAGCTGCACCATCAAAGAGCGCATTCTTCTATCGTATATCTTATAAGCATAATTTTTTATATTTTCTCTCTCTTTCTGCATCTCGAGCTTTTTTTCTTCATCACCTTCTTTCTCTGCGGTTTCAATGGCAATATCCAGTTCGCGAATCTTCTTTCTGAGCTTTTCGTAGAAATCGCTATCCACCGGAGGAAATGCCTTTTTTGCCAGGGCGATGAGCCTTGCAATCTCTATTTCCTCCTTCATACCTCACCTCATATGTCGAACAGAACCCTTACCTCTTTTTTCTCTTCATTCACTTCCAGTATGTGGTATGTTACGGCCTTTATTTCCGTGCCCATGCCGTGTTTTTCAGGCTTATATTCCTCTCCGTATGCCTTTCCGGTCAGCTTCAGCTTCCCTTTTTTCTCTATTCTTACATCGAACCTGCAGAGAAAAGCCCGCTCCGCATCGAAAAGGTAAAGAAGTTCCGAGAGCCAGTCCACAAGAAGCTCTCCCAATTCTTCGCTCTCAAGCATTACTTCTACCTCTCCCACTTCATCAGCCTTTGAGGCATCCCCCATTATCGAGAACATGCCGAGCGCCGCCTCTTCGAATGCCTCTTCTATCGTGTCGCCCCATGCTCTTACACCGACATCTGCCGTGTGCTCTATAAGTTCAAAGCCGCTCATCAGCCTGTGATAAGACAGGTGTTAAAAAAGCTTTCATGAGGGCATCGGTTTCGGCGGAGGTTCTTTCTCGGTAGAAGGCTTCGGCACCATTGCGGAGAGCCTTTCCAGAAGTGAGTCCTTTTTCGAGCCGACCAGCGCGTTTTTGAGGACATCGTTCATGTTGTCAGCGGGAATTATCTCGATCATATTCCGATATTTTTCATCAAGGAGCACATCCTTCATATTCTCTCTCGGGATTATGACCTTTTTCAACCCTGCGGCTATGGCGGCCTCTATCTTTGCGGATACCGCGCCTACCGGAAGGACCTGCCCTCTTACGGTCAGAGAACCTGTCATGGCCGTGCTCTGGTCAACAGGCACATCTTCAAGAGCGGATATGACCGCAGTAGCGACCGATATGGACGCGCTGTCTCCTTCCACACCTTCGTATGTACCTATGAACTGTATGTGAACATCGTGATTGCTTATGTCCTCTCCGGTGTATTTCTTTATAATGGCGGACACATTCTCGACTGCCTCTTTTGCGATCTCCCCGAGCTTTCCTGTGGCTATTATCCTTCCACCCGACTTTGTCTGTGCGGGCGTGACCTCGGCCACTATCGGAAGAACTATGCCGGAGTAATCGGAAACACCCGATTCCCCGCCTATTGCAGCCAGACCGTTTACCACACCCACGGCAGAACCCTTGTTCACAAAAGTGCTGTAGTCCTTTCTCATCTCGAGGTATCTCTCGGCTATCTGCTGCTCCAGAGACCTTGCGCTCTCCTTTGCCTTTATCACATGCTCCGCTCTCACGAGTTTTGCTCCGGTGGATTTGGCCACATCACCCGCAACTCTGACAAGCCCGCCGAGTTCCCTGAGCCTGAGAGTCAGCTTGCCCCTTCTTCCGGAGCGCCTCTGTGCCTCTTTTATTATCTCTGCAACCCCGTCCTTTGCGAAATGCGGAATCTTGCCGTCCTTCTTGACTTCCTGAGCCACGAACCTTATGAGCTTTTTGCGGTTCTCATCGGTATCGTCCATCGCAACATTCATGTATATTTCATACCCGTAGCCCCTTATTCTGGAACGGAGCGCCGGATGCATGCCTTCCATCGCATCGAGGTTTCCGGCGGCCACAAGAACGAAATCAGTAGGCACCGGCTCTGTCTTGACCATCGCACCCGCGGAGCGCTCGCTCTGCCCGAATATCGGAAATTTCTTCTCCTGAAGTGCTGTAAGAAGGCTCTGCTGGGATTCCAGCCTGAGCATGTTTATCTCATCCACGAAGAGCACGCCGCCGTTGGCCTTGTGTATCGCCCCTGCTTCGACCCTCTGATGCGCCGGAGTTTCCAGACCTCCGCTCTGGAACGGGTCATGCCTGACATCTCCGAGGAGAGCGCCCGCATGGCTTCCGGTGGCATCTATGAAAGGCGGTTTTTCATTGGGTTCGTGGTAAACGAGGAGTTTGGGGACATCATCGTCCTCTTTGTTCATCATCGGATAAGAGCGGGTTGCCATGAACAGCAGAGCTGCTATGAGAAGCCCGGTGAGGAGAACCATCGGTTCCATGAACATGAGAAACATGATTATCGAGAATCCGACAAGAAGCAGGAGCATGGTGCTCATCGTCTGGGCTCTTTGGGCCTTCCTCTCCGCAGCCTCCTTTTTGTGCTTGTCGACTATCAACTTTCCCCTTCCCGCCGGTACGGTTCTTATGAGAGGCATGTTCGAGTCATCAGGATTCGGATAGACGAGTATGTCCTGCATCTTCTGCCTCGGCAGAAAGTCAACCATTGACTGGGCCAGCATGGATTTGCCTGTCCCGGGGTCTCCTATGAGCATCACATGTCTTTTCTGTTTGGCGGCCTTTTTCACTATCTCCACCGCTCTTTCCTGACCTATGACCTGGTCTGCCAGATGCTCCGGCACCTTTATCTCTGCGGTGCTCTCGAAATCCTGAGCTTTTATCCATTCGTTAACATCCGGAAGTTCCGTTTCCACCATTCGATTCACCAATTACCGATAACTCATACAAATAGGAAGTTAATAAAGTTTTACATTATTTTTGCTCGGTACACAAGCGGTTTTATAAGGAGCGTTGCCATAGTTTCCGGAATATGACAGGAAAGTGGAGATGAAGAGGACATGTCCTCTTTGCAATTCCCGAATTTTCTGCAAAACTTAAATAACTCTCATTTTATCGGGCTGTGCTCAGGTGAATGAATGGCTGAAAGAGTGTTTGAAGAGGTCAAACCCGGTGTCAGGTTCCCGGAACTCGAGAAGGAAGTGATTGAGTTCTGGAAAGAGAACAAGATATTCGAGAAATCAAGGGCCGTAAGAAAGGGAAAGGAGCGCTTCATATTCCTCGAAGGCCCTCCGACAGCCAACGGCATGCCGCACATAGGCCATGCGCTCACCAGAGCGATAAAGGATGCTTTTCTGAGGTATAAGCTTATGGACGGCTACGATGTCGAACCGTACATAGCAGGGTGGGACTGCCACGGCCTGCCTGTCGAGATAGAAGTTGAAAAGGAGATAGGCTCAAAAAGCAAGGCGGACATCGAGAAATTCGGGATAAAAAGGTTCAACCAGCTCTGCAAGAAGAGCGTTTTCAAGTACAAAGGGGAATGGGAGCGAATGTCGGAGCGCATAGGATTCTGGATGGATACGAAGAATGCGTATGTAACCATGAGAGACGAATACATAGAAAGCGTCTGGTGGTCCCTCAGTCAGGCATGGAAGAAAGGCCTGCTTTTCAAGGATTACAAGGTAGTTCCGTACTGCCCCCGCTGCGGTACACCTTTATCGAGCCACGAAGTCGCACAGGGTTACAGAGAAACAAAGGACCCTTCGGTCTTCGTGAAATTCAGGGTAAAGGACGAAGATGCCTATTTCTTAGTATGGACCACCACTCCGTGGACTCTGATATCCAACCTTCTTCTGGCTGTCGGAAAGGATATGGACTATGTTCTGGTCGAGCACAACGGAGAAAAGCTGTATCTCGCAAAGGGAAGAGTTCAGGTACTAAAAGGGGAGTATAAGATAATCAGAGAGATGAAGGGGAAAGAACTCCTAGGAAAGAGATACGAGCCGATATATCCGTATGTGAAACCGGATACGGATTCCCACTATGTTGCGGATGCGGATTTCGTAAGCCTTGAAGAAGGAACGGGAATCGTGCACATAGCACCTGCCTTCGGTGTCGATGACCACGAACTCTGCAAAAAGAAAGGCGTCGGAATGGTGAAACCCGTGGACGAAGCGGGAAGATTCACGTCCCAGGTTCTTCCTTATAAGGGCAGGTTCGTGAAGGACTGCGACAGGGACATAATGATAGACCTTGAGAAGAGAGGACTGCTTTACGCTCATGGAAAGGTAACGCATACCTATCCTTTCTGCTGGCGCTGCGGCTCGCCCCTGCTTTACTATGCACTTGACACGTGGTTCGTGAAGACCTCTGCGATAAGGGAGAACCTGATAAGAAACAACGATACCGTGAACTGGAAGCCCGAGCATCTGAAACACGGGAGGTTCGGCAATTTTCTGGAGGAACTGAAGGACTGGGCACTGAGCAGGAACAGGTACTGGGGAACCCCTCTTCCGGTGTGGACCTGTGAGAACGGGCATCAGATATGTATCTCCTCTATAGAAGAGCTGAGAAAGATGGCAGGTTCCCTGCCCGATGACTTCGAGCCACACAGGCCGTGGGTTGACGAGGTGGAGCTGAAGTGCCCCGAATGCGGCAAACCCATGAAGAGAGAGCCGTACACCATAGACGGATGGTACGATTCGGGGAGCGCTCCTTTTGCGCAGTTCCACTATCCTTTTGAAAACAGGGAGGAGTTCGAGCGCTCCTTCCCGGTTGATTTCATAACCGAGGCCATAGACCAGACGAGGGGATGGTTTTACACCCTGTTGGCCGTGAACACGATGACCTTCGACAGAGCGCCTTACAGGAACGTTCTTACTCTCGGCCTGATACTGGACGAAGACGGCGAGAAGATGAGCAAGAGCAAGGGGAATGCCGTAAAACCCGACGAGATAATGGAGAGATTCGGTGCGGATGCCGTGAGATTTTACTTCTACACCTCGCCGGTCTGGTACTCGAAGCGCTTCGGAGACGAGCTTGTCAAGGATACCATGAGCAAGAGCATAGGCACGCTGTGGAATGTCTATTCGTTTTTCGTTACCAATGCCAATCTGGACAATTTCAGGCCCGAAGGCGGAAAAATAGAGGACGAGCTGGACCGCTGGCTCTTATCGAGGCTGAACTCGCTTGTAAAAGAGGTCAGGGAAGGCTTTGATTCCTACGAGATACACCGCTCCGGAAGGGCTGTCATGCAGTTCATAGACGAACTCAGCAACTGGTATCTGCGCAGATCCAGAAGAAGGTTCTGGGAAGGGAGCGCTGAGGAGAAGAAAGGCGCTTACGAGGCTCTTTACGCGGCACTTGTCACACTGACGAAGCTGATGGGGCCGATGACACCGTTCATAGCGGAGAAGATGTATCGGAACCTTGTGCGCTCCGCGGATTCGGATGCTCCGGAAAGCCTGTTCATGTGCTCCTATCCAGAATGCGATGAGACTATGGTGGATGAGGAACTCGAGAGCCATATGGGGCTTGTCATAAAGGTTGTCGAAGCCGGAAGAAGGGCAAGGCAGAGCGCCAACATAAAGCTGAGGATGCCTCTGAGCGAGGCGATAATCAGCGGGCCTGCGGGGGATTTGAAGAAATTGAAGCGCTTTGCGGATGTTATCAAAGAAGAACTGAATATCAAGGATATAACGCTGACGCAGAGCGCCGGTATGATGGAAGCGAGCATATCTCCGAATTACGGCGTTCTCGGCCCCAAGTTCAGGGCAAGGATGAAAGACGCAATAGGAATAATAAACTCGCTTAAACCGGAGGATGTGGAAAGGCTCAGAAAAGGGGAAGTGCTGGACTTCGACGGGCTGAGCATATCGCAGGAGGATGTCATAATAGTCGACAAGGTAAAAGAGGGTTATTCGGGAGCGCAGGCCGAGGGAACCTCGGTATCTGTTCTTATGAACACAGAGATAACGCCTGAATTGAGATACGAGGGTCTCGCAAGGGAAATCGTCAGAAGGATTCAGAACATGAGGAAGGACATGGATTTGGAATACGATGCTCGTATCGAGACATCATACACCGGAGACGCAGAGCTTGAGAAGGCCATAGAGAAGCACAGAGATTATATAATGAAGGAGACTCTCTCGGAAAGGATGGAAAAGGCCGAAAACATGGGGACCGAATGGAAAGTAGATGGGATGAAGATAAGGATTAAGATAATGAAAATCTGATATGGAAATTGAAAATCCTGTTTTCATCCGCTTCTTTGGAAAAACATCTCTTTCGAATCCGCATTGAGGGGATTTGCGCTCCTCTTCCAGATTTTTCCATGCTGAGGCTTTATAGTCGGAGACATAACCTTCTAAACTAATAATGTCTCTGAGTGGTAGTCCCGAATGAAATCCTCGATTTCATAAGCTAGCCTTCCAAGGGAAGGCGAAGCGACCTGAGGAAGGCTATCTGTCAAAGATATAAGTTAACAAAGTTAGGTCGGTGACTGTAAATTATGCGGACTGTTCAAAGACAATATCTGATCTTCATACCGAGGGAGGAAACCGAAGCTCTGCTTTCCCATGCGGAAGAAAAGTCTCCCGACAAGAACGACGCCCCGTACTTCGCCGTAGCAATGCTCATGGGTGCCGCCATATGGTCAAACGACGCACTTCTTAAGAGGCAGGAGGAAGTACGAGTTTACACAAGCTCCGAACTCCTAGATATGTTCTCACGGTAATCTTCCAAAAACCCCAAATACTCTCTGCGATAGCGGTAGCAGAGGCATAAGATGGAGCCCGAACTCAAAAGGATACTGGAGAAACAGCACTACCGCGTAATAGGCGAGCACAGCGGCGTCAAGCTCTGCCACTGGCTGAAGGAAAAGCTGGTCAGGGGAAGGCCCTGCTACAAGGAAGTTTTTTACGGGATACGGTCCCACAGATGCCTCCAGATGTCCCCCGCACTGAACCAGTGCACGCAGAACTGCCTCTTCTGCTGGAGATTTCAGGCGTTCACGGAGAGCGCTCTAAAACAGGTGGACGACCCCGAGTTCATACTGGACGAATCGATAAAGGCCCAGAGAGAGCTTATCTCCGGCTTCAAGGGAGATCCGAGGGTGAGCAGGGAGATGTGGGAGGAAGCCTACAATCCGAACCAGATAGCCATATCATTGAGCGGAGAACCGACGATATATCCGAGGCTGGGAGAGTTCATAGAGCTTGCGCATAAAAGGGGAATGACAACCTTTCTGGTGAGCAACGGCACTCTTCCCAAGGTGATAGAGAACCTTGACCCGCTGCCGACGCAACTATATGTAACCGTTGCCGCACCCAACCCAGAGATATACGAGAGGCTCCTTGTGCCTATGATACCCAACGGCTGGGAGAGACTGAACGAGACTCTGGAACTCCTGCCTTCGCTGGACACGAGAACCGTTATACGCCACACCCTTGTCAAGGACTGGAACATGCAGGGGCATGAGGAGGAGTACGCAAAGCTCATAGAGAAAGCGGACCCCGATTTCATAGAGGCAAAAGGGTATGTGTTCGTCGGCTATTCAAGGGAAAGGATGACAATGGCGAACATGCCGTCTCACACCGAGATAAGGGACTTTGGCAGAAAAATCGGAGCGCTGCTGGGAAAGGAACTTGTGGGTGAGTATGAACCGAGCAGGGTCGTTCTCGTGGCCGATAAGGGAAAGAAAACGAAAATAGGGGAAGAATAG
>WALJ01000186.1 GCA_015522885.1 Thermoplasmata archaeon | reverse complement strand
TCATATAACTTACTCATAGCTCTTTTTACAAATTCGGCACTTGGATATTGTAATGGTATCCCTATTGCAGAGCCGCCGGATTTCAACCAAGAGGACACAAAAGCAAATTCTACTAAAGGTTTTCCTGTTCCCCCGGGGCCACTGATAAGTGTTGACGACGGGTAAGGAAAGCCCTCCGATAATAACCTCCAAAGCCACTCTTCTTGTAGGTTTAATGCGCTCATTTATTTATCACCTTTGGCCACTCAACACTTAGTTAGATTTGCCTAAAAAAGAGAGGCGTATTTAAAACTTTCTAACAGAACTGCCCCATCCCGAAACCTCTTTAAACATCCTCTTTATGGCACCGCATAAGGTGATAAAATGGCAGAAAAAACAAGAGTTGTAATATTAGGTGCAGCAGGAAGAGACTTCCACAATTTCAACACCTACTTCAGGAATAACGAGCGGTTCGAGGTGGTGGCCTTTACGGCTACCCAGATACCAGACATAGAGGGTAGAAAATATCCTCCGGCACTAGCAGGAGCGCTCTATCCGAACGGAATACCGATACTTGCCGAAGAGGACCTTCCGCAGATAATAAAGGAAAAGAATGCTGACCTTGTCGTGCTGGCGTACAGCGACCTTCCCTATGAATATGTGATGGAGAGGTCTGCGATAGCCAATGCGGCGGGCGCCGATTTCATGCTTCTGGGGCCGAAGAACACCATGGTAGAATCCTCAAAACCGGTCATTGCCGTCTGCGCCGTCAGAACGGGCTGCGGAAAGAGTCAGACATCCAGAAAGATATTCAAGATGCTGAGAGAGAGGGGCCTGAAAGTTGTTTCCATAAGGCACCCCATGCCGTACGGAGACCTTGTGAAGCAGAAGGTACAGCGCTTCGCATCCTATGATGACCTCGATAAGCAGGAGTGCACGATAGAAGAACGTGAGGAATACGAGCCGTACATCGACATGGGCGGTATAGTCTATGCCGGTGTGGATTACGAGGCCATACTCAGAGAAGCGGAGAAAGAGGCGGATGTCATAATATGGGACGGAGGAAACAACGATTTCTCATTCTACAAGACAGACCTTTATATCACGGTAGCGGACCCTCTCAGGCCCGGAGACGAGATTTCGTACTATCCCGGAGAGGTCAACGTGAGGCTTTCGGATTATGTGATAATAAACAAGGTGGAGAGCGCGGACCCCTATGATATAGAAGAGGTCAGAGAGAATGTGCGGGCGGTCAATCCTAAGGCGAAGATAATCGATGCAGCCTCACCGCTCACAGTTGAGAACCCTGACAAGATAAGCGGAAAAAAGGTTCTGGTCGTGGAGGACGGGCCAACGGTGACACACGGCGGAATGGAATACGGTGCCGGATATGTGGCCGCCGTGAAGTTCGGTGCAGGGGATATAATTGACCCCAAGCCTTACGCTGTGGGGAGTATAGTGGACACATTCAACAAGTACACTCATCTGGAGCATGTGCTGCCCGCGATGGGCTACGGAGAAAAGCAGATGAAAGAGCTGGAAGAGACCATAAACAGGGCTGACTGCGATTTAGTGGTATCCGGAACACCCATAGACCTGAACAGGGTTGTGAAGGTGAACAAGCCCATGGTGCATGTGAGATACGAGCTTCAGGAGATAGGCAAACCGGACCTCAAAGATGTCATAGACGAGTTCGTGAAGGAAAAAGGACTGTAAACCAAACCTCTTTTTTCTATTTCAACACAACTCCGATTGGAGTGCCGCCTCTCTTTATCTCTCTTTCCCGAACTCCTCTGCTATCCACTTACTTATCTCATCCCTGACCTTTCTGAATCCATGGAGAATCTCATTTTCGCTTCCTCTCAGTTCTGACGGTTCAGGAACGCCTCTGCCATCTGGGACCTTGCAGAGTTGTGTGTGCAGATAAACAGCACGCTCTTCATTTTATTTCCACCCTCTCTCCGCTCACCATATAGTGTATCTTCTCTGCCATCTTGCACGCATGGTCTCCGCACCTCTCCAGATATCTGGCGATCATTATGTAGTGCGAGCATCTCGTTATTTTCTGAGGGTCTTCCATCATATATGTGAGGCATTCCCTGAATATCGAATATCTCAGGCTGTCCAGCTCGTCATCCCTGTCCGCAAAGTCCGCTATTAGCGAGAGGTCCCCGGTTTTGAAGACTTCCAGTGCGTCTTTGACCATTCCTGCGGCTCTGTCCGCCATATAGGGGATTTCCACCAGCTTTCCTATATGCGGCTCTCCGGCCAGCTGTTTTGCGATTTTGGCTATATCCTTGCCGTACCTGCCTATTCTGGCAAGGTAAGTTATCATCTTAAGAATGCAGCCAAGGGCCCTCATATCCTTGGCCATGGGCTGGTAGAGGGCTATCATGGTAAGGGCCTTCTCTTCGATATACTCGTCCATCTGCGCAAGTTTGTTCTTTTTTGATACGACCTCATCGGCCAGCTCCAAATCGTGCTCTTTCAGCGCTCTCACGGAATCTACTAGCATATTCGCTGCGAGATCCCCCATATCTTCCAGCTCTTTCTTCAGGTTCTCCATCTCTTTATGGAATTTTTCGCTCATTTTATCACCTATATTCCATCATACCAATTCTCCCGTGACATATCTCTCGGTCATCTCGTGTTCCGGGCTTTCGAATATCTTTCTCGTTTCCCCTGTCTCTATCAGGTCTCCCAGATATAGAAATCCCACATAATCGCTGACCCTTGCGGCCTGAGAGGGAGAATGTGTTACCAGAACTATTGTATAGTCCT
>WALJ01000185.1 GCA_015522885.1 Thermoplasmata archaeon | reverse complement strand
GTATTCTGCGCAACGCTTGATAAATCTATATAAATAAACGACCTTTCTCCGAATTTTTCCTTGGGATTTACCTGTTCTGGGTTTAGAGATATTGGTGATTCTTCAATAGCAATTGTGCCTCTTTCTTCAGCTAATTCCTCAAAAATTTTTGATTCCCCCCTTTCAAACATCTCCTCCGCCTCTCTCACCGCCTCCGCCCGCAGCCTTCTGGCCTCCTTGGTTCTCGACAAGAGTTCCTCTATTCTTGCCACGATGCGCTCCTGTTCCTCAAGTGGCGGGAAGGGGATTTCGATTTCCAAAAATTTATCTGGTTTGAGTCTGACTCTATTTGTGGTGCCCTCACTTGCTCGAATACACTCATCAACAAAACCCTTTGTACTCGTTAGGTAATCAAAATATCGTGGAAAGAGTCTGTTTTTGTCTATATCATAAGTCAGAAAATCATTAGTTACAATCGCACCGTCTAGTTCAGGCGGTACCAATCCCATCGCCCCATTTCTGGCATCGATTCTAGAAATTAAAAACTGCTCTTTTCTTGCAAAATATTGTTTTGATTTGATTTCCTCGCCATTTTTTTCGCCTCGCAGTATTATCCCTTTATGGTGAAGTCTTACCGTAATTTGTTTATAGGATTCTAACGGGGATATTTCGGCGGTTTCCCTAATAGGTTCCAGCACTTTCTCCAGCTTCATCATCGGCCACTTACTCTCCATCTTCCCACCCTTCGGTTATCTCCGCCTGTATCTCCTGCATGAGTTCGAAAATCCTCTTTTCCTTCTCGATTATATCGGCCACAATCTCCTCCGGTGGTCTGTGCTCCTCCTCCTTCGCTTTGCTTGGGTTCTTTATGTCCAGATTGTAGTTGTTCTTTATAACCTCTTCAACCGGAACCTTCCATGCGTGCTCGTTCTCCTCCCTGTTGTTCCACCACTCGATAACAGGCCCGAACTCCTCGAACCTGAGCGGCTTTGTCTTGGTGTAGTTCTTTCTGCCTTCCGGCAGAGGCAGTTCGTAGTACCATATCTCCTTTGTAGGTCCGTCCTTTTCGAAAAAGAGCAGGTTCGTTTCTATGCTTGTGTATGGCTCGAACACTCCTTTCGGCAGCCTTACGATAGTGTGCAGGTTGAAGCCTTCCAGCAGTTCCTTCTTGATTCTGGCCGAAACTCCGTCCCCGAATAAGGTTCCGTTCGGCACGACCATTCCGCATCGTCCGCCTTTCTTTTCCCCTTTCGGCCGCCTCAGTTTCCTCATTATCAACTGCAGGAAAAGGAGGGCCGTTTCCGATGTTCTTTTGTCTTGCGGAAAATTACTCCGTATTCCCGCCTCTTCCTCACCGCCAAACGGCGGATTGGTCACTATTACATCCACTCTGTCTTTATCACCGATCTCGCTCAGTTTGAACCTTAGAGAATTGCCAGGGTCAATCTGTGGATACTCAAGCCCGTGAAGCAAAAGGTTCATCTCTCCCAGAAGGTAAGGAAGAGGTTTTGCCTCTCCGCCGTATATGGATTTTCTCTGCAATATTTCATAATCTTTTGTGGTCTTGCACTGCTTTTTCAGGTGTTCGAACGCCTCAACAAGGAAACCTCCTGTTCCTGCTGCGGGGTCCAGAATTTTCTCTCCTAATTTCGGGTCGATAACCTCCACTATGAATCGAACGACAGGCCTCGGAGTGTATATCTCTCCGTTATCGCCTGCGGCATCCCGGATTTCCTTGAGCATGCTCTCGTAAAGGTGGGATAGTGTGTGCATCTCCTCGGAGGAGGTGAAGTTTATTTCATTGACCTTGTTTATGACATCTCTCAGAAGATAGCCGTTTATCATCCTGTTCACTGTTCCTCTAAAGACTGTTGCGATAACATCCCGACGGTCTCCGCCATTATCTCCCCTCAGAGAGCGGAGGTATGCGAACAGCCCGGGCCCTCTTGTTCCGTCCGGCCTCATGGCCTCGTCATTGTTTACGAAGGCGATAAGTTCGTCACCCGTTATACCGCCCTCTTTTGCGGCCCAGTCCCTCCATCTGTATGGGGGTTCTATCGCCGGAACATACTTTTCCCCCTTAAAACTGGCCTCCGTTTCCCTTATCCTCTCCATATCGTCCAGAAACTTCAGGAACATTATCCATGTAAGCATCGGCAGGCGGTCAAGGTCTCCGTTGAGTCCCTTGTCCTTCCTCATGATGTCTCTGCATGATTTTATTATACTGCTCAACTTCTGTGGTGTCGTAAGCTCCTGTTTCTCACTTTTCCGTGTCATTTTTTCACCTCAGGCGTATATCATATTCTGCAATCTGGACAGGGCTACTTTCAGTTCTTCGGTTCCCCCGAAAGCCTCCGCAATCTCCATAAGATTTCCCTTCTCGGATATCGGAGGCACATTCAATATGTTCGGGTCATCCAGTTCTTTAAGTCCGTACTCAATGTATTTCTCCAGGATTTCGTTCAGTATCTCTCTGGCTACCGGCCCGTATTCATCGAAGAAATCCTTTTTGTTCTTTCTCAGCATCTCTGCCCTTTCCCTCCGCGTTTTCAGGGGTGCGTTAAAAGCCACATGACACAACAGGTCAAACGGGTCGGCATCGGGATGTTTTGTTATCTCTGCCAGATACTCGAAGGTTATTCCTCTCTCGCTGAGTATGTCCCTTATGATTTTTCTCTCCTCAGGGTCACTCCATTTTGCTTTTAGTTCATCCGCAGAAGAATACATGCTCCGAATCTGGTTCTTCGTATAATCGGTATATTCTATGGTTTTCAGTCGGTTACCGTTCGAATCAAGCTGATAAACCACCGAAGCGACTATCTCCACCCGCCCTCCTTCAACATAGTATTTTCTTATTTCTCCCTCGGAATCATCAGATAATACCGGGGCCTTACTCTGAAGAATCTCTTCCTCTTCTTCTGGAATGTCTTCTGAGATAACCTCATAAGTACCTTCGACACTCTTTCCCTCATCATCAATCTCTTCTTCGCTTATTCTGGCAGGCTCGCCATCGAAATCCGGATCTGCGAACAGCCTCGTAGCGCTCCCCGTATAGTCCAGAATATTGAAGTAAAGCTTTCCGTAATCCTCTCTTACCCGTGTCCCCCTGCCAATCATCTGTTTGAACTCTGTCATGGAGTTCACAACTCTGAATATTACGATGTTCTTGCAGGTTGGTATGTCCACCCCTGTGGTCAACAATTTCGATGTTGTGACTATTACCGGGCTTGTGCTCTCTATATCCATGAATCTTCCGAGTTGCCCTTTTCCGGCATCTCCCTCGTCGTACACTATCCTCACAACATAGTTCGGGTCATTTTTTACAAAGTCTTTGTTAAGGTTGTTCAGCTCCATTCTCGTCTGAGATGCGTGTTCCTGGTCCACACAGAACACGATGGTCTTTGCGAATCGGTCCGTACTCTTCATATATTCTGTCAGATGCTTTGCAACCGCCCGTGTCCTTTCACGCAGAGAGATTATTCTTTCGAAGTCCTTCGTTCCGTACTCTCCGTCCGGTATCTCGCGCCCGTATTTGTCCACCTGACCTTTCTCCGGCCTCCATCCCGTAGCATCCACATCGGTAACAATTCTGTGCACGGTGTATGGTGCCAGAAAACCATCTTCAATTCCCTGTTTTAGGCTATATGTGTATATCGGATTTCCAAAGTAACTGTATGTGTCTATGTTGTCCTTTCTCAAAGGAGTTGCCGTCATCCCTATCTGAACCGCAGACGAAAAATACTCCAGTATCTCTCTCCAGTTGCTATCGTCCTTTGCACTCCCTCTGTGGCACTCATCCACAATTATGAGGTCAAAAAATTCTGGGCCATATTCCCTGTACAGGCCCGGCCGCCTTTCATCCTTGGCTATTGCCTGATATGTTGAAAAATATATCTCCCGGCTCTTTTTCGCCTCTCCTTTTATTCTGTATCTTGCATCCCCGAAAACACCAAAAGTCTTATCCTTCGGGTCATCTACAAGAACAGAGCGGTCTGCAAGGTAGAGAACTTTTGGTTTCCTACCATCTCCGGATTTATTCCATTTTGATTCCCATAGTTTCCATATTATCTGAAATGCCACATAGGTCTTTCCTGTTCCTGTCGCAAGTGTAAGTAAAATCCTGTTTTTACCTTTAAGAACCTCTGCAACCGCCCGGTTAATTGCAATTTCCTGATAATATCTTGCCTTTTTTCCCGGAAGATTGTAATATGGCGTTAGAAGCTTTTTCTCACCCTCTTCCGGAATGCCTTCATTCTTTTTCAGGCGCTCCCAGAGTTCCTCGGGTGAAGGAAACTCGTTGATTTCTCTCTCCTCGCCTGTGATATAATCATGCTCGATTATTTCCCGCCCGTTACTTGAATATGCAAATTTCAGACCGAGTATTTCGGCATACTCCTTGGCCTGTTGTAATCCATCTCCTGCTTTTTTGTAATTGGCTTTTGCCTCTACTACGGCAATAGGAAAGTTTTTTGATATCTTTAAGATATAATCCGCAATCTTTTTTTGCTTCCTTTCGGCCTTTTTTCCTATTATGATAATCCGTCCGTCGGTGAATATTTTTTGCTCTGTGATCTGCTCATCGGACCACCCTGCAGCATAGAGTTTGGGCAACACCAATGTCCGGCAGGTATCTGCTTCGTTGGCCATTATATCGCCTTCTCCCTTGTTTTCGCAGTAATTTTATTTCTCATACGCTCTCCTCTTGGCTAGTCGCTTCGGTATTCATTTCATCTTATTAAACCTTTTGTGTTAGAAAATACTGAGCCCATGCAAGTGTAAAAATACTATGTTCGGTTACTCTTTTCCACCAACCATATAAAACCCATCTCTCCCCGTGGCCTCAGGGCGAATCTTTAAATAGTTGTATGATAATTAGACTAATCATGCTACAACAATTTGCTGACCGGAAGGAAGAACTCGGGTTTCTGAACAAAATGTATCGGGAGAAGGGCTTTACGCCTGTGGTTATCTACGGCCGGAGAAGGGTCGGCAAGACCGAACTGATAAAACAGTTTCTCTCGGAAAAGAAGGGGTGCTACCTGCTCCTGACCA
>WALJ01000184.1 GCA_015522885.1 Thermoplasmata archaeon | reverse complement strand
TATCACTCCTTGCGCTCCGCAAATACGCGCTCGGCAAGTATGTGGAGTGCGGACAGTGCGGCAAGATGATTCCCGCAGGCTCCGACAAGTGTCCGTACTGCGGTGCCGTGTTCGACAAAGAAACCGTCAAGTGCAGTGTCTGCGGTGCATGGATTCCCGCCGATGCAGAGGAGTGCCCCAAGTGCGGTGCGAAATTCCTTGTAAGCGGAAAAGAGATAGTCGATTACGAGACCCAGATGAAGCAGCAGTACGAGCACTTTGTTGAAAAATTCAGGAAGCAGGCTAAGGAAGAGATGGGCAAGGACTATACCGAGAACAAGTTCCAGCAGTGGTGGAAGTCCCAGAAATCCTATGTTACCTTCGAGGACTGGCTCAAGAGAGAAGAGGAGCGCAAGAAGACAGGCGGAATAATCTGTCCGCACTGCGGTGCCCTCAACAGCAAGACAGACATCGTCTGCCATGTCTGCGGAAGTCCGCTGAGGCAGACGATGAAGAAGGCGAAGGCGGAAGAAGGCATAGAAGAGGCGACAATATCGAAGATAGAGCTCCCGTCTCTCGAGGAAGAAAAAGAAGAAGAGGGTGAAAAGCTCTCCGAAGGACAGCCCGAAGAAGAGAATGTAGCGGAAGAGCCGAAAAAAGAGGCACCCGAAAAGACGGCGGAGGAAGGGGCAAAAATGCCTCCGACCGAGGAAAAACCGAAGATAAGGCCGATGAAAAAGGTCGTCAAGAAGGTCGTAAGACAGCCTATAAAGCCTCCTTCGGAAGGGCCGCCCGAGACAAAAGAGAGCGCTCCTCCAATTCCGGAGCACCTGATAAGGGAGATAAAGACCGCCAAAACACCGAAACCGGAGGCAACCGAAGAGGCAAAGCCCGAAGAAAAGCCGGCTGCTCCGGAGGTACCTAAGAAAGTCGTTCCGAAGAAAGTGGTTAGGAAAGTCGTCAGAAAGAAGGTCGTGAAGAAGTAATCAGCTGAAAAACGCCTTTTCCCCATCTTTTATTATTTTCAGAGCTTTTTCGGTATCCGTTTTCAGATAAGTAGCGAGTTTTTCCAGAACCTCATCATCGTCTTTCAGCATGTCGATTATCCTCTGAAAATCATTTTCTCTGGGTCTGGGGTCTATCTCGATTATTTCGGTATCTATCCTCTTTTTTCTGTATTTCGCAACCCTCTTTCCGAACTCAGGATGTTTTCTATACGGATGGTTCAGAGGCTGGTAGTTGTACTCCACCATCACCACCGCCTTATTTATCCCGAGCTTCTTCAGCTTGGTAACCGCAGGCATGACAGACACCTTGTCAAAATCCGAATGAGCATCGAAAAGCTGTGCGATTCCCGCATCTTCGGAGACCTTTATTCTCTTGAAAGGAGAGGAGAAATATATGAAACTGGTTGTGCAGGAGGGAGCGCTCCCCTTTATGTAAAAATAAGGCTCTATTCCGTGAGATTTAAGAAAGCATCCGATGAGCGGGAGATGCGGAGCACCGGCATTTATAACGAAGAAAGTGTTTTTCGCATCCTCGGCAAAACCCCTTTTCTTAATCACATACTCCATTCCCAGAGCGAGAGCGCAGTCATTTATGTAATCCTGTGCCAAAGGGTCTTTTGAGGTCTCTTCGAAGGAATCTCTGGCAAAATTTTCCGGAATCACGGATCTTTCGGAGCGGTATGTACCGACTATTTTCCTGTAGTTGCTCTTTTTCTTGGACACGAAAACTAATCGGGCTCTCTATTAAAAAATTAACTGACGATATCGCCGTTCTTCAGTACCATCTTCTTTCTGCCGTCCGTGTATATGACTTCCATATCCGGATTCTTTATGAGAAAGTCCCTGTGCATTGAGGAATCATTCTGTCCTCCGTAGAAATCGAGATTGTTTCCGAAGGCTATATGAATGGTCTTTGCGGCTTTCTCATCCACCAGCATATTGCCGATAAGTTTGGCACCTGTGTTCAGACCTATGCCCAGTTCGCCTATTACACTCGCCATTTCGTCCGCATGCAGCAGTTCTTCCAGTCTTTTCCTGAAATCCTCATCCTCACACTCTATTTTTACGACTTTTCCCTTTGAAAGATGGAGCGTTACGGGAGACGGAACAAAGCCGAGGTCTCCTATGGTCCCGTCAATCACGGCGATACCGTCGGCGCCGTCTTCATGGGGTGCACACCATATCTCACCCGCAGGGAGGTTTCCTATCTTCCTTTTCTTTATCTTTATATCGGTTTGAAATCTCCTCCCTTCTATCTTCAGAATCAGGTCAGTTCCGTTTTTCGTCGTTATTCGGACAATGTCGGCCCCTTCCATCTCTTCCATGAGACTCATGGCGTTTTTCCACATCTCCTCGTAGTCCACATGCAGTGCGCCTTCTATGAACATATCTTTGGTTATACCCGGGGCATGGGCCACCTTTGCACCTCTCTTCATTTCAAGGTCTATAAGCCGAAGCCTGAAAGGGGTCTCCTCCGCACTGGACTGAAAGGCATTTATGCATATGTCTGGATTGTCTATCTTCTTAGCCATCTCTTCGGGAACATTTTTCAGAGGTCTTTTACCGGTAATCGGAATGAGCTCCGAATACAGACCCAGTCTTTTGCACGCCTCATGAAATGCGAGAGCTATCTCTTCCGATTCTTTATCTGCTATGACCTTTACTTCATCATTTTTCTCCGCTTCCACAACGCTCTTCAAAGCTCTTTCGGCCTGTTCAACCATTATATCGAAATCAATGCTGCTCATGGGAACACTATTCTTCCTTTCCCGAAGACCTATTTAAAACTTACTATAAGCTTGTTTGTACTCTGTTTTTCTTCGCCCGAAAGCTCATTTTCGTGCGGATATGAGAAATACCCATATTTATGCACGGGGATGCAAAAGTACAAATACTAAAATGTAATAAGGGCATATTATGAAGAAAAAAGACGTGATGGTACTCCAAGATCCGGAGATAGTAAAGATAGCCACAGAGAGCACCAGAAGAAACATTCTCTCCCTTTTAAGAGTGAATGACCTCAGCATATCACAGGTCGCCGAGATTCTGCAAAAGGACCAGTCAACAGTGTACAGGCACATGAAGAAGCTGGAGTCCCACGGGCTTATCAGGATTGTCGGAGAAAGAAAGGTGCACCACATACCAGAAGCAGTGTACGGCCGGATTGCCGACTCATACATAATCATACCCGAGATAGACAAGAACGAGCATAATCCCATAATTTACTACAAAAGAGGCATAGTCAAAGAGGTAATGAATGTCATAAAGGCCATGGGTTACAAGATAGAGAGCGAGCGAATATTCTCCAGAGATTTCTTCAGATTTGTGGATGCTCTCGACGAGGCCACTGCGGGAGACTGGAAAAGAATAGAGAAAAAAGACATCAAAATGGACAACAAAACCTTTGCAAACACAGTCCTCCTGCTTACCCTCATAAAGATAAACGAAAATCCGGAACTCAAGGACTACATGGAAGAGATAGGCGAGCTGGTAAGACGAAAACAGTGATATTTCTGGATATGGTCGGCACCATAACCGATCCGAAATATGAAAAAGAGGCTCTGATAGAGATTGGCAGAGAGATAAAGGAGAGATTTGACATACCCCTTTCACCGCAAGATGTGTGGGAAGGTATAGACAGATACAGAAGGCCGATAACGGAGAGAAGAGATGAGAAATATGTTCCGATAAGAGAGCTTATTGTCAGAGGAACGGAGGAACTCCTGAAACCATATGACGGGAGCGTGGATGAAGCGGATAAGAAATGGATAAAAGAACTCTATATCTCAGCTCACGAAAGGAATGTCCGCATGGCTGAAAATGCCTTGAAAGGTCTGGAACTTATGAAAAAGACGGCGCAACATCTCGGGGTCATATCCGATGCCGACGACGATTATCTTAGAAGGGTTCTGAAGGCTCTCGGAATATACCGGATTTTTGATTCGATGACATCTTCCGAGGAGGCAGGTGTCGGAAAACCGAATCCGAGGATTTTTGAGATTGCAAAGAAGAAAGCAGGGAATTCCGGTACATATTATTACATAGGCGACTCGGAGAGAAGGGATATAATCGGGGCAAGAAAAGCAGGCATGAAAACAATATTGATATCATGGGAGGAAAAGAGGAGCTCTGCCGATTATATTGCAGAGGACCTTTACGATGCGGCGCTCCGGATCTCCGAAAGGAAGGAATATGCCGTCGAATGAAGACATGCAATCCGAGAGTTCGGTCGAAGACTATATAAAGGCATTCGGGATGGGGAACTGATGTTTAATCCGGCATTTAACTATCCGTCCGATGAGGAAATAGAGAGACTGAAATCAGCGATATCCATGTTTTTTCCCGTATACAGAGTATCCATTAACTATGATGCGATAGGATTTTTCTGCGAGGTTGACGAGGAGAGTCTGGAAGAGAAGTTCAACGAGCTAAGAATACACATGAGAGATATGGAGTATATTCCGATAATCAAGGAGAGAAAGGGCGAATACATTCTCTTCATAAAAAAATATCCAAAACAGAGATTCAGGAGCACCTATCTGAACATTGCGATGCTGATACTCACTCTTATAACAACAGCGATTGCCGGGATGTTCCAATGGGCGGGATATGTTGGCAGTTCCGAGATTTTCACACCGGAAAACCTGCTCTACGGAGAACTCTTCTTTTCCGTGCCTCTTTTGACGATACTCGGAGTTCATGAGATGGGGCATTATTTCATGGCGAGGAAGCACAATGTTCGTGCATCTTTACCGTTCTTCATACCCTTTATGCCGCCGCTCGGCACCATGGGAGCGTTCATAAGCATAAGGGAGCCGATACCAGACAAAAAATCACTTCTGGATATCGGTATAGCAGGCCCAATAGCCGGCTTTCTCGTGGCCATACCTGTTTCCATAATCGGCCTGCATCTGGGCAGCATAAACCCGCAGTCGGTCCCTGATATCTCAAGTTCCGGGGTTGTCCTCATGGGGCTCCCCATAATGTACCAGATACTCGGCCTCTTCATACCGATAGGCGGAGTTATGCACCCCACGGCATTCGCAGGCTGGGTCGGCTTCCTTGTAACAGCGATAAACCTGCTACCGGCCGGACAGCTCGACGGAGGCCACATATTCAGGGCACTTTTCGGCGACAAGACAAAGTATGTAAGCTATATTTCGGTTTTCTTTCTTCTGGGTCTGGGAATGCTTTACCCGGGATGGCTGATATTCGGTTTTCTGATAATCTTTCTGGGCTTGAACCACGCACCGCCGCTCAATGACATATCCAAGCTGAAGCCTGACAGGAAAATGCTCGGAGTGTTCGGAATAGTACTTTTGATAATATGTTTCGTTCCCATCCCCTTCGAGCAGATAGAACCGGTACATGATGTTGAGATGCACCTATTTCCCGGAGAAACGAACAACACGGTAGCGCATGTGAACTCGACAGTTTATTTCAACATCACGGTGAAGAACAACGGGACCGCCACCGAGGATGTTACATTGATAATTCCCGAATATCCGCCGGGTTGGAGCGCATATTTCTTTGAATACAACACCTCGAACGCATCAAGCACTTTTACATTCAAAATGGCACCCGGAGAATATCAGAATCTCACACTCGTCATCGAGATTCCGGCAAATGCGGGCACGGGAAACTATACCGTAGGCTTACTTATGTCTGCAAGAAGCGGAACTCATCGGACGATGGATTTCTCAATACTTATTCCTGAAAACGCAAAAAATCCTCTTTAATGAGCGGTGAACTTTGATGGTGTGATGTTCCGTGAGTTCAAAGCCCTCCGCAAGCTCTGTCTGTGTCATGTCGGTGAGGATGATGGATAGGTATGCCCCCCTGTCAAGAACCTCAGACATCGCCACGAAAGCACGTTTATAGAGCCTGCTTATATCTTCTTTTCCTGTTCTGGACGACCTGCCGTAGGGGGGGTCCGTAGCTATGGCACTTATGTTCCCAATAGTGCCGATATTTTCGATGTCCGTGAAGTGCATCTCCGCTTTAACTCCGTAGAACTCTGTGTTTTTCAATGCTCCGGAAAGCATGTTCTCGTCGAAATCGGAGCCCACGGGAATCGCACCCATGAGCCCGGCCTCTACAAGAATTGCCCCGGTACCGCAGAACGGGTCGAGTATCCGCTCTCCCCTCTTCGCTCTTGCGAGATTTATCAAAGCTCTGGCCATTCTGGGGTTGAGGGTAACAGGAGAAAAAAACGGCCTTTTCATGGGTTCTCTCTCGGAGAGTCCGCGCTCGTCTTTTATTCTCAACCCGGCAAACACCTCCTTTCCGAGATACACTTCAAGGATATTTTCAGGATTTTTCAGGTCTATTCTCCTTTTTGCCGAGATTAAGGCACCGATTTTCCTCTCGACATCCATACCCCTGCCCTCGAAATCACCGTATTTGTATGCTCTAACCGCAAAGCTCCCTCTGGGAAGTTCCGCATCCGCAAGAGTCATTTTAACGCTGTCAAAGTCGCCGTGCGAAATAAGCGAAATCGAGCGGTTCGCATATCCCATTCTGAGAAAAACCTGCTCTGCATTCTCTCCATCTATAACTCCAATTCTCCCGTAAATTTCCTCTATCGATACATCTTCCGCCTCTGCCGCTCCTTTCAGTTCCGCATAGGACAGCTCAGGATGCTCACCGGATAGCCATATCGCATGTTTCACACGAAGCGAGAAAAGATGCTGTTTTTAGTCTTTGGGTCTCTCTTGTCAGATTGTCATGCTCTCTTCGAAGAGAGCCTTGAAAAAAGTAAAAGGCATTTCAACAGATTAATAGGATATGGGCCCAGCCGGACTACGACCTCTCTTCGAGAAGTCAGGCTCGGAAAATCCTTTAAGGATTTTCCTCGTTTGAACAAATCCGGTCGGGCATTGTTTGAATATCTCTGAAACCCTCCTTTTTCGAACGAGCAGGCCAGAGCGAGTTTCTTTTCCATCCGGTGCTTTTCTTTGGAGCTCTGGCCAGCGCAGTGAGAAATAAAGAAAAGGCCCGAGATGGGCCCAGCCGGATTTGAACCGGCGACCTCCCGCGTGTGAGGCGGACGTCATAACCACTAGACCACAGGCCCAGGTTTGCGGATATAACAGGTTTTACAGGTGGTCTAAGGGTAGAGCCCTTATGAGGATATAAGGGTGAATAACCACTAGACCATGGGCCCGATAGGATAGCCATGGGATAGTGGGTGCATGCCTTTTGAGGATAAAAGGCTTTGTAACCACTAGACCACAGGCCCGATATTGCGTTTATTGTTAATGGGTTTATGTGAAGTTTCAGTGGGCTGTAAGCCCGCTCTTCCTTTTACCGGTTTTTCCGAAGCCCGAAGGGCTGGTGGGGAAAACCCGCACTTTAGACCACAGGCCCGATATTGCGTTTATTGTTAATGGGTTTATGTGAAGTTTCGGTGGGCTGTAAGCCCGCTCTTCCTTTTACCGGTTTTTCCGAAGCCCGAAGGGCTGGTAGGGCATAAGCCTTCCGATGAAAGGCTACGCCTCGCCTATCGGCTCGGAAAAGCCGCACTTTAGACCGCAGACCCATGTTTGCATATATAATGGGTTTGAGAGCCACGGGGGGAATCATGAAGTGCCCTTTAACCCTTCGGGCAAAGCGCACCTCGGAAATACAAGTAGCGCTCCGCTTATTTAGAGCCACTGGGGGGAATCGAACCCCCGACCTACGCCTTACCAAGGCGTCGCTATACCGCTAAGCCACAGTGGCAAGATGTTATAGGTGGATTAGCGTGTAGAGCACTTATGAGGAT
>WALJ01000183.1 GCA_015522885.1 Thermoplasmata archaeon | reverse complement strand
GTACTGGGGTGGGATATGAAGGTAATATTTAATGGTTATCTGTCCGATAAACTCTCCAACAAACCAGGCATGTGCGAGCGGGGTACAAAGGTATTCGGCCGAGCAATGCGGAAGCACCAGAGAAAAAGCATTTCAAAGGCCGAAACGGGCCCGAGGGGAGCCGACAAAGACTTGGTGTTTTTGCCAGATTCCGTCCTCTTAGAAGCCGGTATCGTGCAGGAACCAGCGGATGTATTAGAATATTTCGTTCTTCTTGATAAGGTGCATGCATGAAGGTGGAGTTCGAAGAAAACCCGGTCCTCATGGATCGCCAGATTCGGACAGCTCAGCTTAAGACCTTCGGTCTGGATTATAGAGATCTTCGGAAGGCGGTCCTTGATTTTGCTTCGCGAGAAGAAATTGAGAAGATGCGTGCTCCGTCTGGGGAGTATGCTACTGTTTCGCTTCAGATTCCTATGGAGAAGCATGGAGGCGGAAAGAAAACCCATATTCATGATATGCGGGTTTCTCTGCGTCCTTCTGTGGATTCGAAGGGTAATTTCCGCTCTTCTTTGACTTTGTATGTTGCCAATAATCCGATCCGTTTTCAGAGAGAGGATTACCAGGGTCTGAGCTGGGATTATGAACTTGATAAGAAGATTCGACTGAAAGAAAGTAATTATGTGTATCCTGAACTGACATACTATGTGAAAGATTATGATGATATTTTGGCAGATAATCGACGATATGACTTTGAGTATAAGCAAATTGCTGAGCGTATGGCTGCGGTTTTGGGTATTGAGAGAGATGGTGAGTTGGTTGGTTTCCGTAACTTTTCTTTTGCCTATGGTGAGTTTGCTTCCGATCTGAAACTTTTTGGGAATACTACTAGTCGTGAAGTTTTGGAAAAAATATTTGATTTTGTTAAATCTCCAGTTGGTCAGGAGTATCAACGGAACCGAGGTATTGATAGTTATATGTTTAGTGGTTCAATGCGTCATCAAGGGAGGTCGCTGAAACTTAATTTCTCGTCGCCTAATCCGTCTCGTCCAGGTGGAACAGTGAAGGTGTATGGTAAAACAAAAAAACATGTTCGGGTTGAGATTGCTCTTAAGGGTGATGATGTAGCTCGTCGGTTCGGTGTGAAGGCGACAGGGAAAAGGGAAGTCCTTAATGGTGGAAGGTATTCTTTCGCTGATGTGGTTGAGTCGGAACGTCAGGTTTGGGATCGTGAGCGTGAGAGTTCTTATACTGTTTCTAATTCTTTTGCGTATTCTGATCTTATTGTTTCCGATTTGGTTGAGCCGCTTAAGAAACTTGCCGATATTACTGGTATAATAAAGGGTGATATTGATGTATCGGAAAGAAGTTGTTTGAAGGATGCGTTGGATTGGTTTGGTGCGGATTATTCTCCCGAGCAGCTTCGGGTGTTTGAACTGTATCAGTCAGGACTTGTTTTGAGAAAAGAGGATATTCCGGATTCAATGATGAAGGAAAATAGATCTCCTCATTCGAGGAATTATAGGAAATTTAAGGCGGTTCGTTCAGGTCCGGAATTTTATTATGTTATGAGAAACTGATGTTGTATCACCTGTGCCTGTGAATTCCTTTTGTGGTTGCGTGTAATCAATCCTCACGCAATTAACGCCCCGAAGGGGTGTTATCATCCCCCCGTGCGTTTGAGTGCGTCAGGCGAAGCCTGAACGCTATACAATCGGATAAAACTCAAACGATAGGGGTGCTTGCTTGGGTTGTGTGATACCATCTCTGCGCTTAGCACCACCGCTAATATAATGAATATAATTAAGCGGTGGTGCATTCAGCAAATTTTTAAAATCTGTGTTCTTTAATGCTTACTACTATTCATAAATTAAACTTAAAGGGTGTTTTCGAGTGTTCAGCAGATTTCGTGTTTCTTTATATACTCTCGCCGAGTACTTTCACTTACCCCCCGTGACAAAGTTTTTAATTAAGCCGTGCATTTTTTCGGCTATGATAGACGGGGAGAAGCTTCTTCGGTACATAATAAGAGAAGCTGAACAAAAGGAGACGAAAGAGGGCGTTATGAGTGTCCTGTATAACGCTTTGGAGTTGTACGAGGAGCATGAACTTGATGTTATTAAGAGGGAATTCGGGATTATTCGGTAAGTTCCAGCTCGTATTTCTTAAACACAGATTCGAAAAGTGCGGGGTATTTTATCTCTTCGAGTGGTAGCTTGAAGACTCTCTCCGGGTCGTATGGTTTTCCTCCTAAGCCTACTACAACAAAAACCTTTTCTGGCTTTACTTTCTCCTGAAACTCTTTGTAGCGTTTGAATTGTGTTTTGTCTTTAGCCCATTGAAGCTTATTCTGGTAAAGATTGCTCCGAAACTTACATTCAACAAAAAAGGTTTCATTGGTTTTGCGGTCCCGGAAGTAGAGATCAGGTTCGAGTTTTCCTTCAACATAGCGTTCATTATTCCTGTAGTCCTGGGTGGAACGGATGAGGATAAACTTTTCGTCGGGGAAGACATAATCCTTGACGAATTCTTCAAAGCTTTCTCCTTTCTTGAAGTTCTTTTTCTTCTCGCGGTCATCCAGAAACTTGATTATCTTCCTGTTCAAACTCACTGTAGCGCCCCCTGTTGCGTTATCTCTCTTTACTCCTCATCCAATACCTTTTTTATCTCAAGAAGCAGCACGGCGACTTTACGCCCTTTCTCCGTGAGGTTAAACTCCCTCTTGCGCGTGAAGTCCGTGTGTCGTTTTTCAGTAATTAAGCCGGATTCCTTCAGTTCCAATACTCTTTTTGATACTAAAGATGGGTTACTTCCAGTTAGGTATATAAGGTCAGAAAGCGAGAGATTCGGTTTTCTGTTTAGAATCAGAAGAATCTCGGGCGCTTTTGAACCTTGAAGAGGTTTCATAAAGGGTTTATTGGTTTCTGTATTTATAAAGTTATCTTCTTTAATTGGTTGGTTGTATGTTGTAATACATAAGTGAGAAACCTTTAAATACCTGTTATGGTATGTAGTGTTTGAAGGCGGGACCAAAACAGAAAGCCCCGATACCCGCCTTCACAATGAGCAGAAACGAGGTGAAAAAGCATGGAAAAAGGCGAAAACAGCGGAAAAAGCGAAGTAAGAACGAAGACAAAGTTTCTTCTTGATGGAGGTGTTATCTTCTCCATTAAGGAGTTTGTCCGGGGCGGAGAGGTTTCGGGGCGTTTTGTGGAGATATCCCAGAAGCGAAGGGATTACAAGACGGGCACTGAAACCTGGCAGAATGTACGGCTTAGTCCGGATGCGGCTCTTAGTCTTTTCGGCGGTGAGCTGCAGGAAGATGTGTATACTTACATGATGGATTTCGTGAAGGCTGGTGTGCGCAGACTCAAGGCGGAGGCGTAAGGCATGAAGCACGTTTGCCCGGTGTGTCGTGGAGAACTCTCTGGTTGGGTTGATCAGGGTGGTGTTCTTCGCAGGTATCATTGCGTGGCGTGTGGCAGGGATTTCCCTGTTTCTGAGATCCATGCCCTGGAGCATCTGAAGAAAAGGGAAGGCGTGGTGATAGCATGAACAGACGACAGGGGGAGTTGCGCGGGTACACGGAGGAGGAAAGAAGGGTTTTGTACGGTCCTCTCGTGTATTCCAGGGATGGGCGCTTTGTGATATTCGGGAATAAGGCGTATGACGAGAGGGAATATCATTCTGTAAAGGATCTCTTGATTGATGAGGCGCTTCGGAACGGATATCCTCCCTCTGTCGTCACCAACTACGCACCCTTGGGGAGGCTTAGACCGGTTCAGGTTAGAGGTCGAGAACATGACTATGTAGAAGGACACTTGGAACAGGTCTTCAGGTTCGAGGAACGGCTTGGAGATGGAACCCGGGGGGTTATGGGATGAGATTTTTCAGCGAATTCTCCTCCTATGCATCCCATAACTTTCCACAAAACCTTTCTTTACTTTTATCTCGATGGAGAGAGAGGGTTGAATTCTCTTTCTTTCCTCAAAAAATGACAGAAAAAGGAGGTTTTAGAAATGGGAAAAAGAGAAATAAGTAGGAAGAATTTGGTGTGGTCGGTGGCGGCGTTGGTTCTGGTGCTGCTTCTGATACCGGCTGCTCTCGGTGGGCTTAACGCGATGAACGACGCGTATTCAGGAGCGTATGTGACGACCTATGATGCCAGCGAGGTTCTAGGTCATGGTGCTTCAATATATGGGTACTGGAATTACGGTGTGACTGCGAAATACACGAACACGACTTCGAGTGCTGTGTATGCTAATCTCACGGGGTCGTATTTTGCGGATGCGAATGGGACTACAGATACTCTGTTTGTGTCGTATCCTGCGGATGCTTCATCTGTTGACGTGGTAATTTACAATTATAACTACACGTTGCAACAGCTATATGATAATGACACGAGCGTTCTGTATTATACATATCACTCATCTGAGACTCTGAATGAGAACATGACGCTCGGAATATACCAGGTGTGTCATGATGATGGTCTGGCACCGGTTTCGAGTACAACTGTGCTTCTCAAGGAATATACGATTGAGCTTGTGAATGGTTCTGCTTCCGGGAGGTTGGCAATTTCGAACGCTGATATGCTTCTTGCATTGTCGTCTATTGCGAAACAGGATATTGTGGCTCCGCTTGAAATCAGACTTTCATATGAAACATCGAGTTTCGCTGATAGTGAGCAGATAGACTTTCAGTTCACTTTTCAGGGACAGCGCGGCGTGTCTGAGTCTTCAATGACTCCGTATATCGTCGGCGGTCTCGGAGGGTTTCTGCTGGTGTCTGCGGTAGCGGCGACTGATGTTGTAGATCCTCTTTCACCTGGGAAGAAAATTCATCTGTGGAAGAGGAAGGGGAGCGGTCATAGAAGAAGGAGAAGGAGGTGGTAAATATGCTAGGAATGATATTGCTGTTTGCGCTGTTCGGTGTCGCTGGCTTTACTCTGTATAGCTACTTCACGGTTGGGAGCGCTTCGAACATCCTGGGAGGTTTGGTAGGCGGAGGGACCGGGGTTCTCGGCGTCCTGTCTGCCGGATATCTTCAGATTCAGGGATACTTCGAGGCTGCGATTGCGGGTACTCTTGGCTTTGCCGGGTGGCTTCTTGTCGCCGGTATGGTGGCGATGGTGCTCGTGATGGCTTTCAACGCACTGAAGACGGCGAACCACAATGTGACTCTGGTCAGGTGATAGCGTGGCTTCACGGAGAGCGAACCATTACCGGAGGAAAAAGGGAACAGGGGGGAGGAAAACTCCCTCCAAATCCCGGCGGTCACGGTCAACAAACGGAAAGAAACGGAGCTCTTCTTCATCTGGGAAGAGTTCAAGCAGTGCGTATTATCGAGGGTTGAAAGATGGAACTAAGAATGCACTTTTGTCTATGATGGCGGATGCACGAAAGGAATCTAAGTACTACCGTAAAAAAGGAGATGCCGCGTATGATAAAGATCCGGAGATGGGAAGGATATACTGGAAAGATGCTAGTGAGTATAGTGCTATCGTGAATTATCTTTATCGCCAATTGCATAAAAAAGGTTTTGTGAAGTACGAGAGTGTTACCGCAGGTATTAAACGACGGAGGAAGTGATCCGATGACAGATATAGGAACTGTGATTAGTGACGCTTTTAACAGCATCATTAATGCGGGCGTGTCCTTTGTGGTCGGGATAATAAACGCTATGTTGTCGCCTATAAAGTCCATACTTGCAGGTTTCGGTTTCGGGGTTGCGGGTACCGGTGTCTTCGCTCCGATTGTGCTCGTGCTTATGGTCGGAGGCGCTGTATATCTGGCGTGGCTTCTGTTCTTTGCAAAGAAGTACTTGCCTAGTTAGGACCGATGATAAACCCTTTCCTTTAAATCTCTTAATTTGAAAAAAAAAGAAGGTGTATAAATGGCGTTAGGCGTTCCAGACCCGCAAAAACTCTATGATATGGTCGTGGCAATCTATGATTTTATTATGGCTATTCCCAGCGGTATCTGGGACAAAATTACAAGCATTTACCAGAACGTTCTCTGGGTTGTTGCGCAGCTTGAGAAGATACCGAAGGGGATCTTTGACCTTATGACTAAGGCGGTGAGGTTCTTTAAGGATGTTCCCGGGCATTTACTTACTTATGTTTCTGACCTTATCACCTGGGGTTCTTCTCAGGTGTCGGGTATCGTTGCGTGGATATCGGGTACTGTATCGTGGTTTATCAATGCAATCCCTCAGCCGTATATGGTCTTTGCTCCGATTATCCTTGTTCTTGTGTTTGGTGGTCTGTACCTGCTGATCAGGTTTGCTTTCTGGGTGTATCATCAAATACCAGTAGTAGGTTAGGAGGCGTAAAAAATGGGAAAAATTGTTGTGTTCGGAATTGGTATCGGGCTCTTTCTGTTCGGATTAGTTGGAGAAGGGTTCTTCTCTTGGGTTCTTGGTTCTGCGGGTCCTTCGTTCTTCGGAGTCGCTGTGATACCGAAAATTGTTCAGTATGTCGTGATGAGTATTGGCGTGTATATGGTCTATTACGCGCTTGGAATACAGAAAAAAATACATAGGAGGAATTCGGGGTATGCAAAAGGTTAGTGGAAAAAGAAGAGGTCTGACCGAAGACGAGGCAGATGAGCTGCTTAAAGTTCTTGTCTTTCGGTTCGTTGTGTTTGTCCTGGTTGCGATGCTTGTAATGATGGCGCTGCCGTTCGCTCACGGGGAGTTTGTGCAGCGTGATAAAAACATTGTCGCCGGGTCTTCGGTGCGCGGTGATTCAAAGATTGCCTTGGCGCTTCGGAATAATTCTCTTGTCTATACGAATTTGAGTTATGTTGTCGCTTCGCCCAGGGCGCAGAATATCAGCGTGTATGTTGATTCAATACTTGTTGATCGTGAGTATGTGAATCATACCGCAGAAGGTCATATCGTTATTGAAAAAGGTCCTCATACCTTCTCTGTGACATTCGAGGCGGACCGGGAAACACAGTCGTTTTCCGTGTTGGTCATTAACAAGAGCTATGAGAAGTATGTGGAAGAGGAAACATCCGGATATCTTTACACCTCAAAGGATCTTTACTCAGAGGGCGTGAAGGCGTTTCTCGGAGGAATTTCTGCCGTTGCCGTGACTGTTGGCGTTGTAGCGTGGTACAGAATCCCGCGTTTGAAGAAGAAGGTGAGGGAGATATTATGAAGTCTAAGGAGATGCCTGTAAATGTGGTGAACGCTTCTGATATCGCAACGGAACAGACCGTTACTCTCAGGTCGCAGATATACCAGGATTTCAAGTATGTCGTGAAAAAGCTGTTTTGGATTGTCTTTTTTATTGGTGCAGCTTGGTTCTTCTGGTCTTTGTTCGGCTGGTACTTTTACACGGCGGTCCTTCTCTGGATTCTGCCGGTGTGGTTCTTCTTTCCTTACATTGCAGAGAAGTTCATGTCTTATGTCTATCTTCTGAACATTCAACTTGAGCCGAGCATGAAGGTTACGCTTGATGCTTATCCTTATGAACGGTTTGCGGCTGCTCGGGTGGTCGATGCGAATGGGGAACCTTCGGAACTGAATAATGCCTTTGTCACCAGGGAAGGTCTTGCCTATGTGGTCGATTCTGTGAAGGTGGATCATGACGAGGAAACCGGGGAAACTGTGGATGTTGTAGAGGTGAATATTCTGCATGGGAATGCTGAGTTTGTCAGCAGGTACAAGCCGTCTTTCCTGGCGATGAGAAGGGAGCTCAAGGCGGCTCTTAAGGAACTCTGGACACTTAAGACCTTCTGGAAGATTGAGGCGGATAAGACGACAATGCAGCGTACTCATTCGTTGATTGAGTATTGGGGAAAGGTGGTCTTCGGATATACTTCGAGGCAGTCGCAGACGGAGAGGAATACCGCGGATATCATACGGCTCAAGGAGGAGCTCGGGCTCGGAGCGTATGAAAAAGTACTGAGGGAGAATGAGAAGAAGGAGGGGGAAACGTGAAGTTTACGACGACAATAAAGCGGAAATATTGGGAAATGAAACAGGAGGATGCAGACGAGTATGGACATTTTGTTGAATATAAGTCTATGAGTGAGTATTGGAATAAGCGACTTTCGAAGATAAAAAAGAAGTTCGATAGGGATATTGAGGATTTTGATGTGACTTATCCTGTGGATGCGGTGTTTCTTGTTGGGAATGTGGTTCATCGCCGTCTTGTTTGTTCGGTCAGGATAGTTTCAAAGTCCGAAGTTCCGGAAAAGTATCGTTCGGCGATAACAACAGATCGAGTTTGGCGGATAGATGTTATCGGAGAGTATCAAGCATGAAGGAGGCGGTGTAGATGGAAAAAAAGAACGGTTTGGATAAGAAGGATATCGTTTCGCTCGTTATGGATATGAGGAACCTTGGCGCACAGAGTTCTTTAGATTCGTTTGCTGAGAAAAAGAAGGATGAGAAGGAGGGGTCGGATTGAGTCGTGATATGTTTGTTGTGGAGTACTCACGGAGTAACAGTTTTGTAATGCGTCAGGCGATAGATGGCCGTGATAACGCTTATGTGTTGGCTTATGCTATGTTTTACATAACTAAAAGGAAAGTTCGAGTACTTGAGGCTATTTATGATAGTCGCGGTTATGTTGTATCGTATGAAGAAATAAGGGTTTTTGATCCGCAGATGGTTTTGGATCAGTTCATTAAGAAGGAGGTGGAATCTTGACAGTTCTGGATAATCTTCTCCATGAGCCCACGATGCTTATTCTTTCCGGGTCCATGAGGCAGGGGAAGACCGCGACGGCGATGAGGATTCTTGAGCGGATTCATGAGGAGAATCCGTCCAGGGAAATCTTCTATTTTTTCCCTCAACCGGAGAGGGTTCCGGATGGGGTGTTTCCTTCTTGGATCTCTCTGGTTGATTCTCCTTCGGCGGTTCGTCTGCCCAGGAGGGCGGCTCTTCTCGCTGATGAGTCGGCGGTTTGGAGCAATTCAAAGAATTTTAAAAAGGGAAAAGAGGCTGAGGATTCCGCTAAGGAGCTTTCGCAGCTGTTGCAGCGTGAGCAGACGAAGATCGTTATAAATCAGTCGTTAGCGGAGCTGGATAAACAAAACTTCCGGTATGGTGCTGTTCTTGGTCTGAAATACTATTATCGCGTGTCTTCTGTGTTTGAGCGTGAGGAAATGCAATATCTTGCTCGTCAGGTGTCTTCGGATTTGGAGTATCTGGCAAAGCGTGAAGGGTGCAGCGTGAAGGAGTTTGTGTTTCTACAGGGAAAGACCGGGCAGGGTCGGTATTATCGCGTGAAACTGCCGTCTTTCTACTCTGACCGGCTCTCGAAGATTTGGAGTCTTGTGGAGTGGGAGGTGTTATGATGTTGGCGGATTATCTCTTGTGGATCTCTTCGGTGATTGGTTCGGCGTGTCTTTCCGTGTATATGTTCCATGTCGGGAAGGCGGATGCCGGATGGGGTTTAATTCTGTGGTCGGTGTTCTTGCTGTTCTTTGTAGGTTCGGCGTTTATATCTGAACAGGAGGTGGTAGAGGATGCTTGAGAGTCGGGATATTCGAGAATCGGCTTCCGTCTTGGTCAGGGATGGAGAGGTTCGGCGCGCAGCGGTTGAGGGTGCGGATGTGCAGAAAATAAGGAGGCTTCTGGCTCTGGCGGATGTTCCGTTTGACCTTATAAAACTCTTTGTGGACCCGATCCGGAAAGTGAAAAAGTCGGAGTTCTATGAGGATCTTGATTCGGATATGCGGTTTGCGATTGCTTCGGCTGAAAAAATCGAGATTGAGGGGGAAATCTGAGATGAATCTTGAACGGTTTGAGTTGTGGTTGTTCTCGGAGCAGTATTCGCCTCTTACGGTTAGGAAGTATTTGGGATTGTTGCGTATCGTTGAGAGAGATGTTGATCTTGATGTGTTGCCGGATTTGGAGATTGCGCGATATGTCTATGAGCTGGATTTGAGTGTTGCAGCGAAGAATAACAGGATAAAGGCTGTAAATCTTTATTTGCGGTATCTTGAGAGAAGTTATAGACTGAAATTGATTCGGGAGAAGGGAGATCGTGATTATTGGATTCCTACACCCAAACAGAAAAAAAAACTCTTGGCGGTGGAACTGAAGACAAAGTATCAGACGGCCAGGGCAAGGATGATCTTGGAAATTCTTTTTGAGGCAGGGTTGAGGGCTGCGGAGTTGTGTTCTCTTAAGATGGATTCCGTTAAAAATAAGGTTTTGTCAAGAGATGGGAAGACCTATCGTGTCTATTATCTTGATGTGAAAGGAAAGGGCAATAAGTGGCGGCAGGTTCCGGTATCTTTTGAGCTCGTGAGTAAAATCCGTGATTACTATCGGTACTATGGGAAGGATCCCTATATTTTCGGATTTAGTACTTCGAGTCTTCGGAATATTCTTCGATTTGTTAAGGAAGCTACCGGAGTGAATGAGTTTCATGCACATGCGGCGCGACATTATCGGGCTGTGGAACTCTATCAGAAGGGGGTGAATCTTGAGACGATTCGGAAGTTCTTGGGTCATTCAGATATCTCAACTACACAGATTTACTTAAAGGGGTCTAAAGGTGATATTTTCTTTGAAATTCTGGATTTAGAGGAGGAATGATAAAAATGCAAAATAAACGGGAACTAGAGAATCCAAAAAAAGAGAGGACGGGCCCGAGGGGATTCGAACCCCTGACCACTGGCTTAGAAGGCCAGTGCTATATCCTGACTAAGCCACGAGCCCATATATCGGATAGTGCGAGTGGGTTAGGCTGAGGTGCAACACCAACCGGCACAGGTGCACCGGTTGACTAAGCCACGAGCCCATATATCGGATAGTGCGAGTGGGTTAGGCTAAGGTGCAACACCAACCGGCACAAGTGCGCCGGTTGACTAAGCCACCTATGCAATATCCTTTAATCCTCTTTTTGTGTGGCATATCGGATTTTATCGCCCAATACACGCACCCTTTTAAAAACTTTCGGCGGTTTTAAAACAGGGCACAGTAAAGACGGC
>WALJ01000182.1 GCA_015522885.1 Thermoplasmata archaeon | reverse complement strand
TTTCCTGCAACTTCGTATGCATTCCCCAAACATACGCTTTACAGCGGAGAATATTCCTTCGGTCGCATGGTGATAAGAACGAGGAAAACAGCAGCTAAAGATGGCAAATTCCATCCGGAAGAAGGCGAAATGACCTGATAAAAAGCCATTTACACAAATCATAAGTTAACAAAGTCAGGTCGGCGACTATATATTTGGCTTGAGAAAGGAAAACCTAAATATATCCTCCGCGTTAAGGTGGCTTAAATAAGTTAGATGAGAGACATGAAGAAAAAAGAGCTCAGCGAAACCGAAGAGGACTATCTCAGGGCGATATACGACCTTACCGAAGAAAAAGGATATGCTACGGTGTCAGATATCGCATTGAAATTGCATGTGAGACCTCCGAGCGTAACGGACATGGTGAAGAAACTGAGCAGAGACGATTATGTTGTTTACACGGCATACAAACCTATAATTCTGACAGAGAAAGGGAAAAAAGCGGCAGAGGACATGTCGCACAAGCATATCGTGCTCAGAGACTTCCTCAAAATCATAGGTATAGATGAGGAAATCGCCGAAGAGGATGCCTGCGGGATAGAGCACCATCTTCATAAAGATACCATAAACAGGCTCACAAAATTCGTCGAATTCGTGGAGAAGGCCCCCAGACACCCGCGTTGGCTGGAACACTTTGAAGACTATATAGAGACAGGGGAGCTTCCCGAGGAATGCCCTGAAAAAGAGAATGAAAAATGTTAAAAGCAAATGAGAGATAAGGTAAGTGCATGAAGAAAATAAAGAGTGGAATCTACGGCCTGAACACCATAATGGACGGTGGAATAAACCTGAAATCTACGACTGTGGTCATTGGATGCTCGGGGGCCGGTAAAACCACCTTTGCCACTCAGTTCATAAGAAGGGGGCTGGAAAACGGACAGGAGGGGGTTTTCGTCAGCCTTGATGAGAACAAGGAACAGATAATAAAAGAGGCCATGGAAATGGGCTGGAAGGACATAATGGATTATGTGAAGGACAAGAGCCTCGTGTTCATAGACGCTTCAGGTAAGGACTTCTCCGCATTTATCAAAAAAGAGCTGCCTTCTTTCGTGAGCAGATGGGAGGGTGCGGATGCAAGGATTGCCATAGATCCCCTCACTCCGGTCATCTGGGCGCTCAACGACAGATACGAGCAGAGGGATGTCATCGGTTTTATGCTGAAGGAGATGAGAAAGATAGGCACCGTGGTGGCAACACTCGAAGAGCACGGCACAAAGGGCGACCTTTCCGGAAACGAGGTGATAATACCCATGTATCTGGCCGATAATGTGATACACCTTAATTACATGCCTATGGAAGAGGGGCTCCACAGAAGGCTGAAAATCATAAAGGCGAGGAGCACCAGACACAGCGACAATTACCACAGATACTCGATAATCAGTGGACTCGGGATAGTGGTGGACACCAATCCTTATTCCCCCCCGAAAACAAGGAAGATAGCTGTCAGGTTCCTTGCGGATATCAAAAAAATGAAGAGAAACCTCCCACCGAGCGCATATAAAAAGCTGGTGAGCGCAGTGGAACTTATGCGAGACGATGATTTCATAGGAATGAGGATGGAGGACATAATGAAATCTATAATGGATGAATATATGTAAGGTGTTATTATGAGCGCTCCCGGTTCGATATATGTGGAATGTCCGATATGCGGAAAAGAAACCCTGCACAGGGTGATAAAGGGAAAGGTGAGCGAAAAAGGCGGTGTGATATCGTTTGAAGGTACGGTCAAATGCAGCGAATGCGGAAATGTTCACAACGCATCCATAAAAGAGGACAAAAAGATAAGGATAAGAGCGGTGCTCAGCGACGGAGAGCGCTCCTCAAAGACTTTTGTAGAGGTCTATCCTGACAGCAACATCTCGCTGGACGACGAATTCATTATTGACGGCCTACCCGCTATAACCCGGGGAATAGAGATTGAAGGGAAAAGGGCGGAAATGGCTCCGGCGCACGAGATAAAAACCCTGTGGCTCCAGCGATACGATAGAGTGAAGGTCAAGTTTTCGGTAAACAAGAAGGATGTCACAGTCTCGAAGAGCATAACTGCCAGTCCCGATGAGTATTTTTATGTGGGAGACAGCCTTAGGATAGACCGCTACGATGTTGTGATACACAGAATAAAAACCGAATGGGGTATAGTAAGAAAAGGCGGAGTCAAAGCTAGAGATATAATAAGAGTTTACGGAAAAAAGATAAATTGAGTCTGTTCCTTCTCACGCCACTGTTTCTATCTTGAAAAATACACCCAATCCCTCAAGAGTCATCTGTATCTGGTCCGCAAAGTTTATTGCATCCTTGACATCCGCATTGCTGGGCCATTCATAGACCATATCATACGGTCCGGAAATCGGCTGGAAACCAAGTTGCACAAGCTCATCGACCACGTCGGAAGGCCGCCCGCCCTCACTGTTGAAGAATATCGTTATGTATGTTTTCATTGTCTCAATACCACTACATACTCATAGGATATATACTTGTCGATACTCACAGCATCTCCGAACAAAAAGCTCGAGAGAATCTACTGAGATAATCTCAGCTCTCCATCCTGTTTTTGCATGAGGGAAAGCCTTGAGGAGGGGCTATTGGCCCCGATGCTTCAATAGCCGAAGACACACAGACCCC
>WALJ01000181.1 GCA_015522885.1 Thermoplasmata archaeon | reverse complement strand
TCCGGACCAAGGTGATTATGAGAAAAGAAATATCTAATTAAAACTTTCGGGATGAAGCCGGATGAAGCCTGCATTGAAGATAGTTTTAAATAGAAGTTATACAAACAATATCCAATGGCAAAAGGATGCTGCAAAGAATGGATAGACCCGGTGGAAGAGGAGAAAAAGGATTGGGAAAATTTCAGGGAAACTCTGGACGAAGTAATGCACGAAGATTTCTTGGAGAGAGATTTCATCTACGATTTGATAGGATTTTCTCATACTATGGAGAGCGCTCGCACATTATTGATGGTATTGGTGGACAAATATGACGAATACAGTGAGACTAAGGGCGAGCTCTTCTATAAGGAAACATATCCCAGAATATACGAAATGAGGGAACTTTTCTCTTTCGCCCGAGAAAGGATGGAGGACTGCGGTTATTTCATGGAAAAGCTGGGCAAAATGGAGTGGTCGGAGAGGATTATTAGCTCGGATATCGAAGAGAAAAACGAACTTTACGAACTGCTGCTGGAAACCGTGCAGGCGGAGTTTTTTTATTTTCTATGATATGATACGAGTCAGGTATAGGCACATGAAGGTTGTAATTCCGGTGAGAGATTTGAAGTTAGCTCTGAAAAGGATGGAGAGGGGGTCTATCGGTGATTTCAAGGGATATGTGTAAAATCGATATTATCTAAATGAAGAACCCAACCGGAGCAAGCTGCGGGGTATACCAATAAATAAAAAATGTAACCGAAAGAGCTCGTACATTTCACTGAGAACTCTCACTTCCCATACAGTTCTTCAAGGGTTCTTTCCACTTTCTCCTTTTCAACCGAAGTGTATATTCCCATTTCTTCTTTGAAAGGCTTCACGACAAACCATCCCCTGTTTGGTTTAAGATGGATCATTCTTCCCGATATCACTACATTCGGAAATATCTCGAGAATGAGCGGCAGAGGCGGGTCCGTTATAATCTTCAGAGCGGCCAGTTTCAGTTTTATGTCTATTATTTTGGAGAGGGCATATGCCAGTTCTATTCTGACCTCAAAGGTACTGTTCTTTGATATCATGAAGAGTTTGGACCTCTGATTCTTTTGAAAAGAGTCTATTATTTTTTCAAGAGAACTCTTCGATATTACATTATGAACATTGGCAGTATCCTCATCCTCTCCTCTTTCATAGGATATCTCAAGAGGTTGCAGCCCCCCTATCGGAATCCCGTTTTCTCTCTCGAAATCGCTCATTATCTCATCGATTCTTTTGTATGACAGGCCATTTTCAAGGGCTTTTCTTGGTATAATAGCAGTGTGGTTCAAAATCCCTCCTCTGCCCTTATCATCCACCTTTCTTCTTTTGAAAATCCTTGAAAAAATCACCTGTTCCATCTCGGGAGAACTCACTATCATTCTGGCCTCATGCGAATAATCTTTCATAAATATGGGGTCGATGGGCACGAAATACCCCTTCAGAATCTCCTTGTACTCTCCGGCATGTGCATTAGGCGACTCCGCTCTGACAGCATATCCTTTTTTCGGAACCGGGCCGTAGATAAAATGCTCGACAGTTAAGGAATCCCGTACGGCCCCAACAGATTTTTCCTCTTTGGGGGGATTGCTACCAGAAGGAGATAGGTTTTTTTCTTCTTTTTTTATCTCGTTCTGCTCGACAGGATATCTGGGTTTTTCAGCACCCATGATACCATCCTGCTGTGGAGTTTCGGGCGCCCTTTCTCTTTCCCTGTTCTTCATTTTATTTGCCTCCGCATTTGGTATGCTCGGACTCTTTATTTCCTCTTTAAGTGCACCTGCAGAACTCTCTTCATTGCCAGAGACAGACCTGACAAAGTTGCCCACCGTAAAAGCATTTTTTTCCGTGATGCTTGGTGTGAATCCGACGTCTCTGGTTTTCCGTTCTCTAACTCGTATCAATTTATTTGTAGAAGAGATGTTTCCCATAACAAAAAATTGCCCGCGTTCCAGTTCGGGAAGTCTGTTTCTTTCTTTGTTAGTGCTGAAAAAGAGTTTTACTGCCTTCAGGTCGTTTTCGCTTCTGAGTTTTCCTATGAACTGATTATTACACTGTGAAAGTACATTCTTATCCACCATCGCAGGGCGCTGCGTTACGACAATGAGACCTATTCCTCTTTTTCTACCCCTTCTACTTATTTCATACAGAGCTTCTATGGAATCCCCCCCGCTTTGGGGTACGAACCTGTCCGCCTCTTCCACGATAAGAGTGACGGGGACTCTCATTTCCGTCTCCATCCCATATACTTTCTTAAGTAGATACGAAACAATCTCGAATTCATCGCTCGACTCGGATGTGTCTATTATCACACGAGCCTTTCGTTTCAGAGCTTCTTCCACTAACCTATCGAGAATTTCTATTCGAAGAGGGATGTCTGCCTTCTTCGAGTTAGACGCCCATATAGTCTCATATTTCTCCTTTAAACTGAAGTATTCCCCCTCCGGGTCGATAATTATGAACGGGAGCCCCTTCTCAGCAAGTTCCTCGCATATGACACCAACAAGGTGACTTTTTCCAGAACCGCTCATTCCGATGACAGCAGTCCTCTCGGTGACGATATCTTCTGCGCCGATCTCGAATTCCATTCCGTCTTTTTCACCGATTTTGAGGTTAAAATCCCCCATTTATATTCACCTACGGCATCTACACCGAAAACTCCTGTTCATCCTTGACTGCATCCGGCATCTGTCTCGCTATTTCTCTGAAATATTCTATGAAACCCCTGTATTCTTTGTAGGAATAGTCGATATGACTTGTGCCTTTTTCACTTACAATCCTCGGAGCGTTCTCTCCGTCTTCATCCATTTCGCTTCTTATCTGGCTGAAAAAGTATCCGGCCTTATCAAAGTCCACATTCATCAACTTTCCACCATACTTGAGTGCCAGAGTCTGCCTGTAGAAGCTCTCCATAATTTTTTCTGCATATGCTTTTCTCTTTTTTACGCTTTTTCTGTCAGCGGAAGGATATTTCGGAGGTATCCTGAGCCCTTCAAATATTTTTCTATCGACCATATCAAATTTGGTCATGAGGAATACCGGATAAAGCTTGCTTTTGTCCTTGAGCTCCCCGGCCTTTTTAGATCGGTATTCAGCCACGATAGATATGAGAGTTGCCATAAAGGTGTCATACGCCATCATGCTTTCATACTCTTCACTTCTTACCTCTGCGTTTATCCTGCTCGCATCGATGAGGAATACCAGAACATTGCAGTCCAGCAGAGTCCTGAGGCCATCGGGAAGGTCTTCGTATACTATTCCTCCCATGCCTTCCTCCTGATAGGGGGCTATCAGTTCGTCGATTATGTTGACATCTTCTCCAGCGATATCATAGATGGTGAACTTCACCGCATCGTATTTATTGGGCGGGAACATCTTCCTGTATCCGAAGAGGAACCAGTATTTCGCTAACAGACCCTTTAGGGTTGCCTCGGGCCAGTTACCCATTCTCAATCCGTTGACTATCTTTCCCATCGTGTTCACATAGCCCGGTGAAGAGATGAACCTGAAGTCTCCCTTCGTTTCGTTGGTGTATGTCACCTGCGTTTCATAGAGCAAGCTGAGAAAAACCGTCTTTCCGCATCCGCGGTCTCCAAGTACTGCTACTGCCATAGGCGGTCATAGGGTACTCCAATAAAAAAGTTTTGGTTCGGATTGATAGAAAAGAGATTTGGAACACACAATCTTCTTAGAAAAAGATAAAAGGATAAAGGAATATGCCGGCAAACGCTATGTGGATAAATCGCAGAAATTTAGAGTTCGAGAGAAAGATTGACTCAATGATGGAGTTTGAAACAGAACCGGAGGAAATCCATGTATGAGGAGGATGTGCGGAATCTCGCGTCCCTCTTAAAATCGAAAAGAAAGGAGGCTATAAAACACCTCTCTGTTGAGATGAAGAAGAATCCCCGTGGTGTTTTGGAAGAACTGTTCCGGTCTCCGGAAAGGGCGTGGAAGAATTCCTTCGAACTCTTTCGGGCCGATAAGAAATTGGCTTTCCGTGTGGTTCTGGAGTTTTATCCCGCAGAAAGAGAGCGTGCCGAGGAGGTCATTAAATATCTGGGTTATTCGTCCAGAATACCTAAGATTAGGGAATTCTACAAGCTCAAAAGAGAGATAGACTCCTGTGTGGCGGCAGGCATAGGGGTGCACTATCAAGATGCATATTCTCACTTCCTTTCGGGAAGGATGGATTCGGCCGTTAAGAAGATGAAGAGACTCGCAATCAGGGGAAAGAAGCTCAGAGAGCTGAGGAGGAAATGGGCCGAATTAAGACCAGAACTGAGGAAAAGGGGAAAAGATATACCGGATATAGAGCCATATCTCATAGAGGCAGATGTCGAGGGGGCTAAGGAACTTATAAAAGAGATTATGGATATGCTGTACGAAGAAGACTCGGTACCAAAGGACGGCAAAGAAGGCGAAGATAAAGGAGGAAAAGCAGATGTATGAATCCCACATAAATGACCTCACCGCCCTGTTCAAGGGAAAACGAGAGAAAGCCAAACAGCACCTAATCGAAGCCATAAAGAAAGACCCTTACACAGTAACCAACGAACTCCTCAATGCACCTGGAAAGGCGTGGCCATATGTCTCGGAGATAATAAGGAGCAACCCGAAAGGAGTTTTCCTCGCAATACTGAGGAATGGAATGTCGAACCCAAGGGCAGGAGCATTTCTGAACGAGGTAGGGTATGGAAGGTACACACAGACTATCTATGAATTCTACAGAGAACTGTCCACAGCGCAAAGCTACAGACAAGAGGGAATACCGATAAACTCCCATGCGATATACAACGACTTCCTCTCAGGGAATCTTCAGAACTCATTGAGCGAGATAAAGCGATTGAACACCACAGGAAGAAAACTTGAAATTATGCTCAACAGATGGGAACAGCTGAAATCACTTGCGGACAAAGCGGGAGAAAAGATTCCCGATATCGGAGATGCAATAAGGAATCTGGATGTTGATAAGGCACAGGGAATCCTAAACAGCATCGATGAATCTCATCTCAAAGAAAGGGCAGAGTTCATGGAAAAGTACAGGGAAGCGGACAGAATTCTCAAAGAGATTGAATGGGTTCAGGGCGGAAAGGAACT
>WALJ01000180.1 GCA_015522885.1 Thermoplasmata archaeon | reverse complement strand
TAGAGTACACGGATGAGCTCAGGGATATAGTGCTGAAAAAGAGAGACGAACTTCTGAGAGACCTTGACAGGGGCGAGGCACACAGAAACCACAGAAAACCCGGGAAATGCAGGCACTGCTCCAGAAGAGAGAGGTGCCCGGAGAGGCTCGCCTAATACGGAGAAAAGGCTTTTAATACTCCGAATTAATGCCTCAGCCGGTAGTTATGGAAGTCGAATCACTGACATTGAAGGTAGTCGAGGCACTTCAGGAAGACGTGGGCTTAGGCAGAGCAAGGATAGACTCCTCCGCAAGAATGAAGCTGGGCATCGAGGTCGGAGAGATAATAGAGATAAAGGGAGCCAAGACCACTGCCGCAAAGGTTTTCAGGCTCAAGCAGGAAGAGGAAGGAAAGGGAATAATACGAATGGACGGCCTCCTGAGAAAGAATGCTGATGTGTCCATAGGAGATAACGTTACCGTTCGAAAGGCAATTGTTCAGGACGCTGAGAAGATAGTGCTGGCCCCGATGTTCGACAAGAGCTCCGGAATGCGCTTCAGCAGCGGACTGGAGGTATATGTAAAGAAAGGTCTGATGAATCGGGCAATGACAAGGGGAGACCTTCTGGCAATCCCGGGAATAGCTCTCATGGGCAACATAGTCCCGTTCATAGTGATGTCAACAAACCCCGGAGGAGTAGTCAAGGTAAGCGGTGTTACCGAGATTGTGGTTAAGGAAGAGGGTGTGAGCGCCAAAGACCTGTCGATAGGCGGGATAACCTACGAAGACGTGGGAGGCCTCAGAGAGGAACTGTACAAGGTAAGGGAGATGATAGAACTCCCGCTGAAACATCCCGAGCTGTTCAAAAGGCTGGGCATAGACCCGCCCAAGGGAATACTGCTTCACGGTCCGCCCGGAACGGGAAAGACCTTGATTGCCAAAGCGGTTGCCAACGAGTCGGGCGCATCTTTTTACTCTATACAGGGGCCAGAGATAATGAGCAAATTCTACGGTGAGAGCGAAGAGAGACTCAGAGACATCTTCGACAAGGCTACGAAGGAGGCTCCGAGCATAATATTTATAGACGAGATAGACTCCATAGCCCCGAAAAGGGACGATGTCAAAGGGGAGGTCGAGAGAAGGGTGGTGGCTCAACTTCTCACGCTTATGGACGGGATGAGCGAGAGGGAGAATGTGATTGTCATAGGTGCCACCAACAGACCCGATTCGATAGACCCCGCTCTCCGCAGACCCGGGCGCTTCGACAGGGAGATAGAGATTGGTGTTCCGGACAGGGACGGAAGATACGAGATACTCCAGATTCATACGAGAGGCATGCCCATAGAAGGTGATGAGAAGAACAGGGAGCGCATATTGAAAAGGCTTGCTCAGATAACACACGGGTTCGTGGGCGCTGACCTTGCTGCGCTTGCAAGAGAGGCAGCCATGAAAGCCCTCAGGAGATATCTGCCGGAGATAGACCTCGAAGGAACCATAGACCCCGAGCTTCTGAGAAAGATGCGGGTGATGGAAAGCGATTTCAAGGGAGCTCTTAAAGAAGTGGAGCCCAGCAGTCTCAGAGAGGTCCTTGTAGAGATTCCGAATGTTCACTGGAATGATGTGGGTGGTCTCGAGGATGTGAAGATGAGGCTGAAAGAATCCGTGGAACTTCCGATAAAGGAGCCGGAGAAATTCGAGAAACTGGGCATAAAGCCGCCGAAAGGTGTGCTTCTGTACGGTCCGCCGGGTACGGGAAAAACCCTGCTTGCAAAAGCGGTTGCTACGGAGAGCGATGCAAACTTCATAAGCGTAAAAGGGCCGGAGATAATGAGCATGTGGGTCGGCGAGAGTGAGAGGGCCGTAAGAGAGATATTCAAGAAGGCGAAGCAGGCCTCACCGAGCATAGTGTTCTTCGACGAGATAGATGCGATAGCACCCATCCGAGGTGCGAGTCCGGGAAGCAGGGCTACCGAACAGGTAGTCAATCAGTTGCTGACATCCATGGACGGTCTGGAATCGATGGAAGGCCTTGTGGTAATAGCCGCTACCAATCGTCCCGATATACTGGACCCTGCACTTCTGAGGCCCGGAAGGTTTGACCGCCATATTTACATCGGAATCCCTGACAAAGAGAGCAGGAAGAAGATATTCGAGGTTCACACGGCAAACATGCCTCTCAAGGATGTGGATACGGACTGGCTGGCTGAGAAGACGGAAGGCTTCGTGGGTGCGGACATAGAATCTCTGTGCAGAGAGGCTGCAATAAATGCCCTCAGGAACGAAAAAGAGGTCGTGGGTAAAGAAGACTTCGAGGATGCGATGAAGGATGTGCGCCCTTCCGTAGATGAAGAGATAAAAAAATACTACGACGAGGTGAGAGAGAGACTCGGAAAGGGAGTGAAAAAGAAAAAGACTGATATACTCCCTGTGTATTACTCGTGACGAGGTAATATCATGCGAAAGTTTGTTACCGAACTGAGAGGAAAAACCGTAATGACGAACGACGGAGAGATACTCGGAGTTATAGAGGATTTTGTGGTGGATACCAAACTCGGAGATATAAAGAATGTTCTGGTGATACCCGCTGAAGACATAGAACCGAGACTCTTCCAGACAGATGCGGACGGAAGGCTTGTTCTGCCGTTCAAGGGAATGAAGGCCGTGAAGGATGTTGTGGTAATGGAACCTGGGATGGTGGGGTAATCACCTGAAAATCCGTTTACCTTAACGAACCAGATTATAGGGTACTATCCCAATTCATACCGCAAAATGATACTTCAAAAATCCTGCCGTGTCCATAGATGATTCGAAAATCGGAACAAAACCGAAGATACGAAACTCATTGGCTGTGAGCGCTTTACCTATTTCTGCAAAAAGAAGGTTTGTCAGGATTCTCCGGCATCAATTCCTTTCCAGCACAACAGCCGTAGCTATCTCTTCTCCCACACAATCGCCTTCCCTATTTCCGATTCTTTCATCCCGTTTTTTATAGCGATATTTTTGATTCTCTCCGATGCTGTCTTCAGCGTGAGCCTTTTCATTCCCTTTCGTTGGGTGAGCGCCATACCGTATCTGAGGAGCGCTGCTATGCCCTGTTCTTCGCCATCTATGAATGCAATGCTCATGGT
>WALJ01000179.1 GCA_015522885.1 Thermoplasmata archaeon | reverse complement strand
GTGTGTGCACGGGCTTTCTCGCCGAACTCCTCGCAGACCGCACGGTACTCCTCTTCCGCCTCTCCCGTGCTGCATTCGTCCCTGTCCCTCAGAAGCCTCATTATGGCGATGAGTGCCATGCTCTCGTGCTTTCCCATGCTTTCGATGACCCTCTCATCAACAGGTGCGCTCACCTCTGAAAGTGCCTTTCTCGCATGCTCGGCACCGACATAATCAGCATCCTCGCTTTCAGCAATCAATCCAGCCTTTTCAAGCAGTTCTATCGCCTGCCTCGCATCCCCCTCGCGGGAGGAATGACCGGCTATAAGCTTTACCGCATCCATTTTAACGGCGCCGCCGTAGAATGCCAGAGCCACCCTCTGTTCCAGTATGTCGGTTAGCTCGGAAGCGGAATAGGCGGGATACCTGATGACATTGGAGCGCTTGAAGGTGCTTCTCGATGCCTCGTCCATGAAAAAAAGTGCATCTCGCTGTGATATCCCGATTACCGAGATGTTCTGCCCCTTTCCCGTGTACTCTGAGAACCTCGTGAGTTTGTATATGAGTTCGGAACCGGAGCGCTGGAGAAGGTAGTCCAGCTCGTCGAGTACCAGCAGGAGGTGGGATTTCTCCGTTTCCATCTTTCCCTGAATCGTTGTCAGCATCTCGTCCTCGGAGAATCCTCTCCCCGGAAAGTTTCGGTCAAAGCCGCGGGTTATCTGGAACAATACGGCATGGGCGGTGCTTCTGCTTCTGCAGTTGACATGCACATATCTCAGTATTCTGCCCTTTCCGGCCATTTTCTTCACGAGCTCTTCGGCGAAAAGCCTTGCGGATGCCGTCTTTCCCGTTCCCACTCTTCCCTGAAGTATGGCGTTCTGTGAGCCTCCTTCCAGAACATTTACGAAAAGAGCTCTCAGGGCATTTAGCTGGCTCTCCCTGTGCGGAAGTTCCGGGGGAAGGTAATCGAAGGAGAGCGCTCCCATATCCTTTATGAGCTTCACGGAAGGAGATATGCCTGTGATTAAAAGATTTGCTGTTTCCGGAGACATACCTTATCAATTTTCGGGGGGCTCTTATCGGAAGAGAGCTTTCAATGACTAATGTCGGGCCAAGAGAAAATCTTTGTAGAGAGTGTAAGAGCACATAGCCAGATATCTGCAATCCAGGAAGCAAAAAGGAAATTTATGATATACAATATGCTGTTGAATCTATGAAACTGGGGGAAAATATTCCATAACTCGAAGCGAGTTATGCAACACGGCATCTGCAAAAGAAAAGCCTATATATAGGGATTTGATAGGGTGAAAAACCCGATATTAAGGCATCCCTATGCCGCCGTAGCTCAGTGGCTGGAGCGGCCGGCTGTTAACCGGCAGGTCACAGGTTCGAATCCTGTCGGCGGCGTAAATTCCTTCTTTTCCGAGGTTTTCTTGGAAGAAAAGCGCTTCATGTATCCTGTCGACGACTATAAAAACAAAATTTATGCTATGTCGGACAGAACGATGGGTGGATTGAGCAAAATCCGAAGCATTTTTGGAGCGAACCCTCCGCTATTTTTCCCCACTGATATCACAAATGCGGAAGGAGGGGGGTGGATTGAGGAAAAATCTCTGATTTTTCCGAGAGAACCCTCCGCTATCTTTTGCACAGATAACAAAGGAAAAGATAGCGGGGGGTGGATTTGAACCACCGGTCTTCGGGTCTCTCCTCGCAGGCATTTGAGCGCCTGCGAATATGAGCCCGACGGGATTTCCTGGCTACCCCACCCCGCTACGGTGGGTTTTCTTATGAGCCCGACGGGACGAGTGAAATCGCAAGTGATTTCACGAGCAGGCCTTCATGAGGAAGGTACAACGCTTAATGGGTTTCAATAGGGCAGAGCGCCAAGTTGCAGGGCTTCCGAAGAGAAGACCGCGTTTCCTGGCTACCCCACCCCGCTATGGAGATTTCCAACAGGTGGGAGGTTTCCTTTAACAAATCTAGGATATAAACATATCGCCAACTGCTCCCTGCATATTTTAAATAAATGAGTCTAATTGCACGGCCGTGCAAAAGAAGATACCTATAACCCCATTGCCCGAAACAGGACAGAGAGGAGCCATAGCCGCAGGTCTCCTTTCAAGATACAGGGGTTTTGGAAAGGATGCTCACCGCCTGCTTTACATGACTCTTTTCGGCTCTGTCGGGGGAGCATTCATCTGGTTCATCCTTGTTCTCTATCTCAAAGAGCTCGGCTATTCTCCGGTATTTTTCGGCTCTGTCGTATTTCTTCAGGGGATGTCTCAGGCGCTCGTTGCCATACCAGCGGGCAGGCTTTCCGACTTTTACGGAAGAAAAAAGCCGATAATTGCAGGCTCAATCCTATCTTTGATAGGGACGTCCATACTCATCTTCCCTCTCGACCCTTTTCTTATCTTTTCATCGGCTCTTCTCAATGGCTTGGGTGTGGGAATATCGGTTTCAGCGCTCTCCTCTCTTCTGGCCCAGCGAACCACCACCTCACGGAGAAAATACCTGTTCTCACTCCAGAGCATTTCCATGATGATAGGGAGCGCTCTCGCAATGCTGCTCTCCGGATTCTTTCCGGACCTTTTCAGAAGCTGGGGAGACCCTATTTCGGGTTACAGACTGGTCATGTTCATAGGTGCTTTCTTCATGTTTCTCAGAGCCGTTATATCCTTCTTTATAAAAGAGCCGGAAGACAGAGAGGTTCCCGAAAGAGGGATGCCTAAGAGCATGCAAATGATCCTGAAGTTCTCCATACCGAATATTTTCATAGGTATCGGTGCTGGACTGGTCATCCCTTTCATGCAGCTCCAGTTTAATTATCGCTTCGGAACCACACCCACTGGAATAGGCATGATATTCGCTCTGAACCAGATCCTAATGATATTCGTGATAGTAATCCTTCCCAAGATTGCAGAGAGAAAGGGAACCATCAGAACGGTGAGTTCTCTGTGGGCCGCTGCCACCATTCTTATGTTTCTATTGCCAGAGAGCGCAAGGCTTTCAGGGAGTATTCTCATATTCACGGCCCTTTACCTTATCAGGGCAATATTGATGAACTCTACAGGTGCTATAGCCAGTGCTTTCAGGATGAATATCATCCCGGATGAAGACAAAGGAGTCGCAGATGCGGTTGCCATGGTTAGTTGGCTGATGTTCAACTCGTTCGGAGCTTTCATTGGAGGATATCTCATAGAACGGTCCTTTGACCTTCCGTTCTACATCGCTACTCTGTTCTACGGCGCTTCGGTAATTTCATATTATGCATTCTTTCATAAAATTGATGACATGCCGAAAAAAGCTGTTAATAAGTCGGAATGAATTCGACAAAAACAGCTTTTTAATCTTTGAGATGTGGGGGCAGACAACACCTGCACGAGCGAATACACAAATAAAACACTAACAGGGGTTGGGATGCCCGACGATAGGAGGGCAGACAACACCTGCACGAGCGAATACACAGGCAGGGGTTGGGAGGAGCATAAATTCCGAAGGAATTTTGCGACTACAACCACTGCACGAGCGAATACACAAATAAAACACTAACAGGGGTTGGGATGCCCGACGATAGGAGGGCAGACAACACCTGCACGAGCGAATACACAAATAAAACACTAACAGGGGTTGGGATGCCCGACGATAGGAGGGCAGACAACACCTGCACGAGCGAAT
>WALJ01000178.1 GCA_015522885.1 Thermoplasmata archaeon | reverse complement strand
GAGGTTTTTCCATCTCATATTTATTTCTTTCTGTTTTAAAGCGGAAAATTAAATTAAATTAAAATTTGTCTATTATTTTTTGGGAGGTCTTCGCATATTCTTAATATGGTCGTCTTTGAATGCAAACTTTTTTAAAGGAGTGCTATATTGTGGAGAGCCCTGCCTACCCCTTAAGGGCCTGTAGCTCAGCTAGGTAGAGCGTCTGGCTTTTAACCAGACGGCCTGGGGTTCGAATGCGTGAAGAGCGCCGAAAATCCCCACAGGCCCGCTCCCCGAAAGATGGAGGTTTAAAATGACCGATATAAATGTCCTCGTGCATCACCTCGTCCCCGAGCATCAGATAGTAAAAAAAGAAGAGGAAGAGAACATCCTCAAAAGCCTTAAAGCAAGCAAAGATGAGCTCCCGAAAATACGTAAGAGCGACCCTGTGATAAAGATACTCGAATCCGCCTATGGCAGTATCGAAGAGGGAACTCTCATACGAATTCTCAGAGAAAGCAAGACAGCAGGCGTTTCCATAGCCTACAGGGTGGTTGTGAGAGGATAACGGAGGAATATTCATGAGAGAATTCATAGACGCTTTCTTTAAGGAAAGAAGTGTGGTCAATCATCATATAGCATCTTTTAACGATTTCATAGCCAGCGAAGACAACATCAACAGCAGGATGCAGAGGGTTCTGAATACGGTAAGGATAGGGGAAGGCGCGGAATTCGGAACCATAGTGCTGAACCCTGACAGGGTAGGGGGGGAAGTGAAGATAAGAGTCGGCAGAAGAAGAGATCCTGTGACCGGCAAGATAGACCCGAAATCACCGGCGACAGTGTTCGTGGGCAATCCGCAGGTAAAGGAGGCGAACGGTTCCTCTCACAAGATTACACCCATGGAAGCCAGATTGAGAGACCTTAACTATGTCGCTCCGGTGGAGATAGAGTTCGTAATAACGGTTGACGGTATAGAAAGAGATCCGCAGAAAATATTCGTGGGAAATCTTCCCATAATCGTGAAATCCAAGAAATGTAACATTTCCAGAGAGCAGATGGAAGAACAGATGGGGCGGAAGCTTTCCAGAGAAGAATATGAGAAAGAACTGCAGAAGAGCTTCGAGGACCCTCTGGATTCGGGAGGCTATTTCATCATAGGCGGTTCCGAACGGGTTCTCATATCTCTCGAAGATCTGGCCCCCAACAGAATTCTCGTGGAAAGGAACGAGAGGTACGGCACGGTGATAGAGGTTGCCAAGGTCTTCTCCCAGAGAGAGGGGTACAGGGCACTTACACTCATGGAAAAGAAGAAAGACGGCATACTCACCGTCACTGTCCCCACAGCATCCGGCTCGATTCCGCTGATAGTTCTCATGAAAGCTCTTGGGATGGAAAGTGATGAAGAAATATTCCATGCCATAGTAACCGAACCCGAGATGGAAAACATAGTCTATGCCAATCTCGAAGAGGCTCATGATAAGAAGACATACAAACCGGACGGCATATTCACAACCGAGGATGCTCTCGATTACTTGGAAAGAAGGTATGCCGCAGGTCAGGCAAAGGAGTACAGGGAAAGAAAAGTATCAAGTGTGCTTGACATATCCCTCTTACCGCATCTGGGTTCCAACAAAGAAGACCGGAGAAAGAAGGCCATATTCCTCGGAAGAATGGCGAGAAGCGTACTTGAACTGGCAATAGGCAAAAGGGAACCGGATGACAAGGACCATTATGCGAACAAGAGACTGAAACTCTCCGGAGACCTGATGGAAGACCTTTTCAGAGTGGCTGTTAACGCGCTCCTGACGGACCTTAAGTATCAAATAGAAAGAACAGGTAAGCGAGAGAACATAAAAATAAGGTCTCTGATACGACCGGACCTGTTCACACAGAGAATTATGCATGCAATGGCCACCGGAAACTGGGTCGGCGGGAGGACCGGCGTATCACAGCTTCTTGATCGGACATCCAATCTCAGCGCTCTGAGCCATCTGAGGAGAGTGACATCGCCCTTGACAAGGTCTCAGCCGCATTTCGAAGCAAGGGACCTGCATCCCACACAGTGGGGAAGGCTCTGTCCGAACGAAACTCCGGAGGGTCAGAACTGCGGTCTGGTCAAGAATCTGGCCCTTATAGTGGATGTCTCCGAGGGATATCCCGAGAGCGAGATACTGTACATGCTTGAAGACATGGGGCTGAAGAAAGAGGACGTGGAAGGCAAGGCAAGGGTGTATGTCAATGGAGACCTCGTCGGAATCATAGAAGACCCTATTGAAATGGTGAATACGCTGAGGGAGAGAAGAAGGAGCAATATGATGTCGCATGAAATAAACGTGCGATACGATGACCACATGAACGAAGTGATTATAAATTCGGATGCCGGAAGGATAAGAAGGGCTCTGCTCGTACTGAAGGACGGGAAACCGGACATAACCATGGATGAAGCGGAGTCCCTGAGAAAAGGGGAGTTCAAGCTGAATGACCTCATTGAAAGAGGTATTGTGGAGTGGATAGACGCCGAAGAGGAGGAAAATACATATATCGCCCTCTACGCATATGAAGTGCCTGAGCGATGCCCTCACTGCGGAGCCTATCTTTCCAGAGAGGATGTGCTGTGGATAAACATGGGAGCCCATGAGAGCATAGCCAGACTAGAGTGCAAGAAATGCGGAGGCAGGTTCGAAGAAGAGCTTTTGCTGAGAAAAGAGCACACTCATCTGGAAGTTGACCCTCTGCTTCTTGTCGGAGTGGCCACAGGCATAGTGCCTTACCCAGAGCATAACTCTTCTCCGAGAAATACGATGGGTGCGGCAATGGGAAAGCAGTCGCTAGGTATGGCGGTATCGAATTTCCGCATGAGAACCGATACGAGGGCGCATCTCCTTCATTATCCCCAGAGGCCGATGGTGCAGACAAAGACCATGGAGTTCATAAATTACCATAGGAGACCGGCAGGACAGAACTGCGTCGTCGCCATAATATCACACGAAGGATACAATATGCAGGATGCCATAATCTTCAATAAATCATCCATAGAGAGAGGGCTCGGAAGGTCCACTTTCTTCAGAACATATAAAGACGAGGAAAGAAGATATGCGGGAGGACAGGAAGACCACTTCGAGATACCTGGTCCCGATGTAAAAGGAGCTAGAGGCGAGGAAGCGTATGTAAATCTCGGAGAGGATGGAATAATAAGCCCTGAGATGGCGGTAACCGAAGGCGATGTCCTCATCGGAAAGACATCTCCGCCGAGGTTCATAGAAGAGAGCGCCGATTTTCTGGCTGCACAGGAAAGGAGGGAATCTTCAACCACAGTGCGCTCCAGAGAAGGCGGATGGGTGGATTCGGTCATGCTCACGGAGTCGGAGAACGGTAGCAGGCTGGTAAAAGTTGTTGTCAGGGATCAGAGAATACCGGAACTCGGAGATAAGTTTGCATCCAGACACGGGCAGAAAGGAGTGATAGGTGCCATAATCCCACAGGAAGACATGCCGTTCACCGAGGAAGGGATTTCACCGGACCTGATAATCAATCCCCATGCCATACCTTCAAGAATGACGGTTGCACACATTCTTGAGATGATAGGGGGTGTTGTCGGCTCCATGGAAGGAAGGTTCATTGACGGTACACCGTTCAGCGGCGAGAGGGAAATGGCCATAAGGAAAGCCCTTGTCAGAAACGGATACAAGCACAGCGGAACCCAGATAATGTATGACGGCCTGACCGGAGAAAAGATAAAAGCAGAAATTTATGTGGGTATCATTTATTACCAGAAATTGCATCATATGGTTGCCGGAAAACTTCACATGAGGTCGAGAGGACCTGTTCAGATACTCACAAGACAGCCGACGGAAGGGCGCTCCAGACAGGGGGGCCTCAGATTCGGAGAGATGGAAAGGGATACCCTTATAGCTCACGGAGTTGCGATGGTCATAAAGGACAGGCTACTTGATCAGTCCGACGGTGCCATTGTTTACGTATGCGGAAATCCCAGCTGCGGACATGTGGCGATTCTGGACAAAAAGGGTGCCATGTACTGCCCGGTATGCGGCAACAAGACGAACATACATCCGGTTCAGGTCAGCTACGCCTTCAAACTGCTGAGAGACGAACTTATCTCAATGGGAGTCGTTATGCGGCTCCATCTGGAGGAGGTGTAAAGAATGAGAGCTCCGACTATTTCTATGATAGGGGTTTTGAAGAGAATCGGCTCCATAAAATTCTCTCTTCTTTCTCCTGACGAAATGCGGAGAATGTCGTCCATCAGGGTGATTACTCCGGATACCTACGACGAAGACGGCTTTCCTAAAGAGATGGGTCTGGTTGACCCCCATATGGGTGTGATAGAACCCGGTCTCAGATGCAAGACCTGCGGAGGAAAAGTGGATGAGTGCCCGGGTCACTTCGGTCATATAGAGCTGGCTCTGCCTGTCATTCATATAGGCTATGTCAAAGAGATCAAGAAACTCCTGCAGAGCACATGTTCAACATGCGGAAGAATACTTCTCACGAATGACCAGATTGAAGAATACAAAAAGGTGCTCGTACATCTGAAAGAGCTGGGCGGAGACATCTCGGATCTGGAACTCATAACGAAAGAGATTGTGGCCGATGCCTCTTCAAGGTCTGTCTGCCCTCACTGCGGTGCGGAACAGAAAAAGGTGGTTCTGGACAAACCTTACACATTCAGGGAAGAGGGACATAAATTGTCTCCTAAAGAGATAAGGGAAAGACTGGAAAAAATACCTGACGATGACCTCATACCTATCGGAATAAATCCCGAGGTCGCAAGGCCGGAATGGACGATATTAACCGTTCTGCCTGTGCCTCCGGTTACGGTCAGACCTTCGATTACCCTCGAATCGGGTGACAGGTCCGAGGATGACCTCACACACAAGCTGGTCGATATATTGAGAATAAATCAGAGGGTAAGAGAGAACAGAGATTCCGGGGCTCCTCAGCTGATCATAGAGGACCTCTGGGAACTGCTCCAGTACCATGTGACTACATATTTCGACAATCAGACTTCGGGCATCCCTCCTGCAAGACACCGCTCTGGCAGACCCCTGAAAACCCTTGTGCAGAGGCTTAAAGGCAAAGAAGGAAGGTTCAGGTCCAATCTATCGGGCAAAAGGGTGAATTTCTCATCCAGAACGGTTATATCTCCAGACCCAAATCTATCGATAAATCAGGTAGGTGTGCCGATAGCCGCTGCGAGAGAGCTCACCGTGGGTCTGAGAGTTAATCAACACAATATAGAAAAAGCGAGAGAACTCGTTCTGAGAGGGAATTCTCCGGTCGATGAAGAAGGTCGGTACATTCCGGGAGTCAATTATGTGATAAGGCCGGACGGAAGAAGAATAAAGGTCACCGAGAAGAACAAAGACACCGTGGCCGAAAAAGTCGAGATAGGATATATAGTGGAAAGACAGCTGCAGGACGGGGATATTGTTCTCTTTAACAGGCAACCATCCCTCCACAGAATGTCGATGATGGCACACGAGGTCAAGGTTCTCCCTTACAAGACCTTCAGGTTCAATCTTGCGGTATGCCCTCCGTACAATGCCGATTTCGACGGGGACGAAATGAATCTCCATGTGCTTCAGAGTGAAGAAGCCAGAGCGGAAGCAAAGATAATAATGAGAGTACAGGAGAACATACTATCTCCCAGATTCGGGGGGCCGGTTATAGGTGCGATTCACGACCATATAACAGGCATGTTCTTCCTGACGCATAAAGATGCTAAATTCACCGAAGAACAGACACTCAGGATAATCAGGGGGGTAGAATACGATGAACTCCCCGAACCCGTGGAGGAGAAAGACGGCGTAAAGTATTATTCCGGAAAAGACATCTTCAGCCTCGCACTTCCGAAAGACCTGAATATGAGCTTCAAATCCTCTATATGCCAGAGACGCGGTTTTTGTACCCGCGGAGAGGCTTGCCCTGACGATGCCTTTGTTAGAATAGTGGACGGAAAGCTTGTCAGCGGAACAATAGATGAAAAGGCGATCGGTGCTTTCAAGGGTAAGATTCTGGATAAGATTACAAGAGATTACGGTTCCGATACCGCAAGAAAGTTCCTTGACGCGGTCACGAAAATCGCCATAGGGGCAATAACCATACGAGGTTTCAGCACAGGCATAGGCGACGAGGACATACCCGAACAGGCGAAAAAAGAGATAGAAGAGAGGCTGAACAATGCAGTGGAAGACGTGGAAAAGCTTGTTGAAGCCTATAAAGAGGGCACTCTGGAACAAATGCCTGGAAGGTCTCTTGAAGAGACGCTCGAAGTGGAGATAATGAAAGTCCTCGGAAGAGCCAGAGATGATGCGGGAGAGATAGCGGGAAGACACCTGGGTCTTGAGAATCCTGCCGTTGTCATGGCTAGATCCGGTGCAAGGGCTTCCATGCTGAATCTGTCACAGATGGCCGGATCCATAGGTCAGCAGGCCGTAAGAGGTGAGAGATTGTTCAGAGGATATTTCGAAAGAACGCTTCCCCACTTCATGCGGGGGGATCTGGGTGCCGAAGCCCACGGATTCGTGCGCTCCTCATACAAAAGCGGTCTGAACCCGACCGAGTATTTCTTCCATTCCATGGGCGGAAGGGAAGGACTCGTGGATACGGCTGTGCGAACCTCCAGATCAGGTTATATGCAGCGCAGACTTATCAATGCTCTCGAGGACCTGAAAGTCGTTGAGGACGGAAGTGTCAGGAATACGGCCAACACCATAATCCAGTTCAAATATGGGGAGGATCTCTCGGACCCGAGCAGAATTCCGGCCGGAAATGCCGTCGATGTCGATGTCGTCATAGACGAAATCTTCGGGGAAGACTACAGAGCCGAGGGCGGAGATGTCAAAGAGGAAGGCTTCGGAACAAAAGACCTGATAGATACCGAAGAGATGAATGCGGACACAGAGGGAGGCGATTAAATGGCAAAAAAAGATACTGTCAAAGGTCTGATGAGGCGCGGCATAAGGGAAAGCGTTGCAAATGCCCTTGCTGATGCCGGATACAAGCTTAGCAGTCTTAAGAAGGCCAATGTTGAGGATCTTCTTCGCTATGTTTCTGAAAGGGATGCCATAGATGTGCTTGAAAAGATAGGCGTGAAAAAGATAGACAAGCCCAAGAAGAAGGAACCCGTGAGACCTCTCGAACTCCTGAAAAAAAGGAAAGAAAAGAAGAAAGCCGAGATAGAGAAAAAGATAGACCCCTCACAGCTACCCAAGAAAATAAAGCCTATGAACCCTCTTGAAAGTGAGATTGCAAAGAAAGCATCTTCCTACGGAATTCCTCTGCCGAGAAAGCTCGTTTCGGATATAGCGAAAAAGCTTAAAAATAGAAAACACACAAAAAAACAGCTGGATGCCGTGGTAGAGACGGTCTGCGACAGATACAAGACCCGCATGGTCGACCCGTATGAAGCCGTGGGAATAATCGCGGCTCAATCCATAGGAGAACCCGGTACCCAGATGACCATGAGAACCTTCCACTATGCCGGTGTGGCGGAAATGAACGTTACCCTCGGTCTTCCGAGATTGATTGAGATTGTGGATGCGAGAAAGGTTCCCAGCACACCGATGATGGAGATATACCTGAGAAAGGAATATGCGGAGAACCTGAGCGATGTCAAGAAAATCGCTTCGAACATAGAAAAAACGACGCTTAAAGAGGTATGCGAGATAGAGATAGATGCCGCACATATGGAGATTCTGGTCAAACCCGACGAAAAGAAGATGAAAGAGAAAGACATTGAAAAAGAGGATATAGTGCGTAAAATAATGAAGTCCAGGGGTCTGAAGGCAACGGTCTCGACCGAAGGAAAGGATATAAAGATAAAAATGGACGAGTTCTCTTTCAAAGGTCTGCAGGATACGCTTCACATAGTCCGAGAGGTGAATCTGAAAGGTGTCAAAGGAATTAAAAGAGCTATAATTCGTAAGAAAGATGGGGGAGACGAATATGTCATATATACAGAGGGTTCCAATCTTTCGGATGTGCTGGCCATGGAAGAGGTTGACCCTGTCAGAACATCCACCAACAGCATAATGGAGATTGCTGACGTGCTGGGTGTGGAAGCTGCCAGAAACGCTCTGATAAGGGAAGCGCACAACACGCTTTCGGAACAGGGTCTTGCGGTCGATATGAGACATATAATGCTTGTTGCCGACATAATGACCAACGACGGTACGGTGAGGGCCATAGGAAGACACGGTGTTTCCGGTAGAAAGACAAGTGTTCTCGCAAGAGCGGCTTTCGAGATAACCGCTGCACACCTCCTCTATGCAGGTCTGAAAGGGGAGTCTGACAATCTGTCGGGTGTAGCTGAAAACATCATTATCGGCCAGCCGGTAACACTGGGAACCGGGGCTGTGAAGATAAAATATACTGGAATAAAGAAAAAGGAGGTATAAAGATGAACGAGAGTTCGGCTGTTACCTCCGATGCAAAAAACAACGAAAAAGGAGGTATAAAATGGATGTAGAGAGGAATCTGAAGGTTCTTGTGGAGACAGGAAAGGTCTATTACGGTGTGGAACAGGCGAAAAAAGCTGTAAAAAGGAAAGAGGCTAAGCTTATAATAGCGGCATCCAACTGCCCGGAGAAAGGTTTCGGGGAAAAGACTTATAAAAAGGTCCCCGTATATCACTTCAAGGGCACGAATCTGGAACTCGGCGCAGCCTCGGGAAAGCCTTTTGCAATCTCCGTGGTTACGGTGGTCGACCCGGGCGAATCAAAGGTACTTGCCCTCGGAAAGGAATAAACATGACGCAGGAAATAAGCTTTACAGGTGAAATGCTCGGATACATCAAGATATTCGAGAGTGTCACGAAGACCCAGGTGAAAGACTGTCTCGAGACTCCCGAAAAGATAGTATTCATAGTGATGCCCCATCAGGGAAGCAAAGCCATAGGAAAAGGCGGTGTCACAGCTACGAAGCTCAGGGAGATGCTCAAAAAGAACGTACAGATAATCGAGTTCTCCGAGGACCCAAAAGTGTTTCTCAAGAATATTTTCTGGCCTTATGGGGTTCAGAGCGTAGATATTGAAGACAGGGGAAAGATAATCCACGCCACCATAACCGTGAAACCGGAGAACAAAGCGAGGGCCATAGGCAGAAACGGAGCGAATCTGGACCTTGCGAGGAGAATAGTAAACAGACATTTCGAGATTAACAGCGTGTCGGTGGCTT
>WALJ01000177.1 GCA_015522885.1 Thermoplasmata archaeon | reverse complement strand
TTTATCTCCTCGGACAGAGGCATCCCGTCGCTTGTCAGGTTAAGTCTTCGGAGCGCGTCCTTTCTGAAGACCCACATACCGGACTGGGAATCCTTGAGATGCAGACCGAAGAGAAGGTTCATCGTCTTTGCAAGTATCCAGTTGCCGAAGCAGTGCTTCAGGCTCATCGCACCTTTTTCCATGCTGCTCAGACGGTCCGTTGTTATGAAGTCCAGCTTTTCTTTCACAAGCAGGTCCGCAAGTCCGGGAATATCCGAAGCCGGGTAAGTGGTATCGCCGTCTAGAGTGGCTATTATGTCCCCGCCCGCTCTCTCGAAACCGGTTTTGTAGGCTCTTCCGTAGCCCCGTCTCGGCTCGTCGATTATCCTTGCCCCTTTCTTTTTTCCGATTTCCCTTGTCCGGTCCTTCGAGTTCGTATCCACCATGAGTATCTCGTAATTGCGCCCTTTCAAAGCCCGGTTTATCTCGTCCAGCACCTCTCCTATGGACTCTTCCTCGTTCATCGTCGGTATTATCACGGAAATCTTCACGATTGGGGGATTTTGAGGTTGGATATATAACTTTTGGAGACGAATTCCCTTTGCAATCCCTAAACTATTCATTTTATAGTCGCCGACCTGACTTTATTAACTTACGATTTGTGCAAATGGCTTTTTGCGGCTTCGGGCCCATTCCGAAGATTTCTTATGACAGCTACCTCTTCCCGAAGAAATCCCTGCATGCCTTTTTTATGCTCTTGATTCTCTCCGGTATCATGTCTTCCGGCAGGAACTTTCTGTATCGTTCCTGAGAAAAGCGCTCGTCCATAAGAAATATGAGAGCTCTGTCGCTTCTGTCCCTTATCGCCCTGCCTGCGGCCTGCAGTGCCTTGTTTATCGCAGGTGATATGAATACATATTCCCATCCCTTTCTGTCCCCGAACTTCTCGTCGTAATATCTCTTCAGTGCTTCTGTCTCGGCGTTGGGCGGAGGAACAGACAGACCCGCCACGACTATGGAAGAAAGCAGGTTGTCATAGTAATCCACACCCTCCGAGAAAGAGCCCCCCTGAACTGCAAGGAGGAGCGCTCCCCCCCTGCCTTTGTACCTTCTCAGCTCTTCCAGAACCTCTTCCCTGTCTCTCTTTCCCATGCTCCTGCTCTCGATTATAAGCTCCTTGGGGTGCTCCATCAGGGACATTCTCTCGGAAATGCTTTCCATCACGGAATAAGAAGGAAAGAACACGGCGATGTTTCCCGGACAGTTCCTTGCGATATCAACTATCTGGTTGGCGTATGCCTGATACATCCTTCTTCCTCTTTTGGAATACAGAGTGGTGAGGAACTCTGTCATCACAACTTTCTTGTTTTTCCGCGGATAAGGCGATTCGTAGACCTTTATCTCGGGCTCCGGTATTCCGAGTATGTCCGCATACATCTCTCCCGGATGCAGTGTCCCGCTCATGAGTACGGAAGAGTGCACGCCTTCGAATATCGGGGCGGAGATTATCGAAGGGTCCAGTACCGCGGATTTTATCCACTGCTCCCTGCCGCTGGCGACATAGACCTGCGATATGTTATCGGATGTCCAGACATCTATGAACTGGGAAAGGTAGAGGGTCAACGGCTCGTTTCCGTTGAGCGCATCCTTCGTTCCGATATCGAAGAGCCTTTTTTTGAAATCCTCTATTTCTATGGGTTCGAGCGAGCCTTTGAGAGCCCTTTCCAGTATATCTATGAAAAAATCCCGTGAAACTTCGGCTTCGGTCTCGCCAATCTCGGAGAGGCTTTCTTCCAGTCCGGTTTCCATCCTTTTCAATATCCCGGATATCAAGCCGTCATCCGCCGCGGCTTTTCTCGCATCCTGGAGGGTCTTTACACTCAGGAAGCTCCTGAGGTCCATTCTCAGCCTTTCCGGCAGGTTGTGCGCCTCGTCCACTATGATGTTTATGTCGTCAAGAGCCCTTTTCATCTTCGTGAAGAACTTCTCGCTCAGTTCCGTGAAGATTATCGTGTAATCGCAGACTATGATATTGGCATGCGCAGATGCCGTAAGAGCGGCTTTGTAAGGACAGACACCGTGCCTTTTCGAAAGCCCGACGATTTCCTCCACATGCATGGGCTCCGAGAGTATCTTATCGACGACCGCACTGTTGTCCTTGTTGTAATACGGGCATTTGCCGGTTTTAACCATCTGCTCGCAGAGCTTTGCGAACACCTGATACGGGAGCCTCGATTCCTCCATCGGGCACATTTCCTGCTTGGATATGACATCCACGAGCTTTATGTCCGCAGCCCCCATCTTTTTTGCCGTCTCCACGGCTATATGGTGCTGGGACCTCTTCGAGGTCAGAAAGAAGGTTACTCTGTTGTTCCGGAGCGCATCCTCCATTGCCGCAGTCAATGCGGCCGCAGTCTTCCCTATTCCGGTGGGGGCATGGGCAATAAGGTGCTTCCCATTCCCCACGGCATCTCTGCAATCATCCAGAAATTGCTTCTGCCCTTCTCTGATCGTGCCGAAGGGAAAGAGACCGTTTCTGTTCTCAATACTTTTTTTCGAATCCTGCGCTCCTCTTTCATTCTCTCTGTATCCGCATTTCGGGCATTTCAGGGTTCCGTTCACCTTTATCATTAGGGTTCCGCATTTCGGACAGAACACGGGCATCGGATTGGGAACTCCATTAGGGCTATAAGGTTTGGGAATGAGGCGTGTATCTCAGAGAGTGTGTTATAAAAATTGCTATTTTATAGATATTAATGGGTTCGTTGTATCCCATGAGAAGCAAATGGAAGGACTTAGCATTATCTTCTCTACCCCATCATTATCTCATCTGTAAAAAACCAATCCCAATCAATTATCCAGAAGAAGAATGTGATGGCAAAAATGACGTGTAAAAATAACATGTCTAATTCATTATATTTATTTGTTAACATCAGGACACAAACCAAGGAAATCGACAGCATATAATACATTACTATTTTCAAACAAAATTTTTTTATTTTTCTATATATTTTATCTATAGGTACTGGTGCCTCTATTTTTAATCTATATCTTGCATAATTTTTATATAAAAAATAATAAAGAGGAAATCTCACGGGATTGGGAG
>WALJ01000176.1 GCA_015522885.1 Thermoplasmata archaeon | reverse complement strand
GAGAGTTCAGCAGATTCTCAAGGAATATCGAGAGACAGGAGAGATTCCTGTGTTGAAGAAGAATCGAAGACCGAAAACTGAAGAGAACGGTATGATTTTCTCAATTTCAGAGAAGAATGAAAAAGGAGGAATAAGCGATGGGTTTATCGACAGAGATGCGCTCCAATCTCTGGTGAGAGCCCTTTAACTTCATGCAAAGGGCGAAAGTAAGCGAAAAAATAAGCGTACTCTACAACATTTCCGGCATTGGGACAAAATTATCCCGCACCTCTATCCGAACACAATTTTGTCCCGGAGCCTCACCCGACAATAAACTTTTAAATCACATCCGAATCGGGTAAATGTGATTCCATGAAGGTTCTCGTAGTCGGCGGCGGAGCGAGAGAGCACGCCATAGCAAGGGCCCTGAAAAGAAGCGGGGCGAAGATATACTCGGTAATGAAGAACAGAAACCCCGGAATATACCGGATATCCGAGGAAGCGGTGATAGTCGATGAGAAGGAGATAAGTTCTGTTGTCTCATGGGCGAAAGGAAGGGTTGACATGGCATTCATAGGCCCCGAAGCTCCCCTTGAGGTCGGCCTCGCGGATGCGCTCCAAGATGCAGGGATACCCTCTGTCGGACCCGTCAAATCTGCCGCAAGGATAGAAACATCGAAAGAGTACATGCGCTCCCTGATGGAACGGCACGGAATAGAGGGAACGGTCAAATACAGGGTTGCCGAGAACATGGAAGAAGGGAAGAGCGCCATCGAAGAAATAGGCGATTTCGTGATAAAGCCGACGGGTCTAACGGGAGGCAAGGGTGCGAAGGTCTTCGGCGAGCACCTGAAGGACGAGGGCGAAGCTCTGGATTATCTCAGGCGGATTTTCGAGGGTTACGGCGGTGGAAAGGCGGTGATAGAAGAGAGGCTGAAAGGAGAGGAGTTCACGCTTCAGGCCTTCGTCGACGGCTCGAATCTCGTTCCGATGCCCCTTGTTCAGGACCACAAAAGGGCCTATGAAGGAGATAAAGGGCCGAACACAGGAGGTATGGGCTCATATTCCATGGAGAACCACAGGCTGCCTTTCGTGAAAGAAAGCGATTATGAGCATGCTCTCCGAATAATGAAAAAAGTCGTTCGAGCGATGGAAACGGATGGAAACCCGTACAAAGGAATACTCTACGGCCAGTTCATGCTCACTGCGCAGGGTCCCAAGATAATAGAGTTCAATGCCAGATTCGGAGACCCGGAAGCGATGAATGTCCTTTCTCTGTTGGAAACACCTCTGACCGAGATTTCCGAGGCCATAGCTGACGGAGAACTGAGCGGAGCGGAGTTCATGAGAAAGGCCACGGTGTGCAAGTATGTGGTTCCGGAGGGATACGGCGTACAGTCAAAGGCGAATGTGCCTGTGGAGGTGGACGAGGAGGCCATTAAAAGAGAGGGTGCGGAGCTGTTCTACGCATCCGTGAATGATGATAAAGGACAGATATACACAACTTCATCCAGAACCCTTGCGGTGTTGGGAATAGACGATGACATAGAAAAAGCCGAAGAGATGGCGGAGAGAGCACTCAGCCATGTTAAGGGGGATGTCTTCAGCAGGCATGACATAGGAAAGAAGGAGCTCATAGAAAAGAGGATAAGGCACATGGAAAAGCTCAGGGGGAATGCAAATAGACGCAATTGAGATTGCCCGGAGACTGGTGAGAATTCCAAGCGTCAGCAGGTACGAATCCAAGTTAGCCGGAGAGATAGAGGCCATACTTCATCCGATAAGGGTCAGAAGGCAGAGAGTGGATGACACAGGCTTCAATCTCATTTCGGAGTATCACGGCTCCGAGAATGCCCCCGTAATCGTTCTCAACGGACACATGGACACCGTGGAGCCGTCGGAGGCATGGACGAGAGACCCTTACTCCCCCGAGATAGAGGACGGGAAACTCTACGGACTGGGGAGCGCTGATATGAAGGGAGGGCTCGCTGCCATAATATGGGCTTACAGGAGAGTTGTCAGGGAAAAACTGCCGGTAAACCTCATTTTTACTGCGGTTGTTGACGAGGAGATATACTCTCAGGGCGCATTCGAACTCCTGAAAGAGGTGGAAGGAGATATGGCCCTTATAGCCGAACCCACGAATGAGAGACCCATGCTCGGTGCGAGGGGAAGATATGTACTCGAACTGACATTCAGAGGAAAGTCGGCACACGGAGCAAGGCCGGAAACAGGTGAAAATGCGATAAGCTGCGCTTCCGAACTCATTAAAAACATCGGGGAAATCTCATTAAAGACAGATGAAAAGATGGGAAAAGGCTCGGTAACCCCTCTTAAAATAGAAGGTGGCGGGGAATTTCTTTCGGTACCGGAACTCTGCAGGGTTGTGATAGACAGGCACGTCGTTCCCGGAGAGGACAGGGGCTCTGTGATTGGAGAAGTAAGAACACTACTCGATTCACTAAAAATTCCCTGCGATGCCGGGATAGGATGGCATCCGAGACCGACGCCGTTCCTCGAAGCATACGAGTTTTCACCGGAGGAAGAGCGCATAAGGCATTTCGCCGGGATGTACAGGGAAAAATACGGTGATTTCCGGCCGATATATGGCAAATCCGTAGGTGATTACAATCTTTTCGCGAAAAAGATGCCTGTCGTCGTCTACGGTCCGAAAGGTGCGAACTGGCACTCTGCAAACGAATATGTTTATATCGATTCGGTTGATAGGGTGGCCGAGTTCTACTATGAATTCATAAAAAGGACAGGTGAAGAACATGCGTGAAAAGACATTGGAGATACTCTGCTGCCCTGTTTGCAAAGGGGAGCTCGAGCTAAAAAATCCGAAGAAGGAAGGGGATAAGATAGTATCCGGTACGCTGAAATGCAGGAAATGCGGTAAAGAATACCGGATAAAGGACGGAATACCCGACCTCGTTCCCTAATCCTTTTCGCTAAGATATAGAAGCATGTTTATCTCTTCTATGCTGAACCTGCCGGTGGATTTCAGGCCTTCGAAATCACGATTTAAGAGCATTTTCAGGAGCGCCGGGTTGCCTTTCGTGAACAGGTGAATCTTTTTCAGTGCATCACCCTCTTTCATTCCGAGAAATTCCCCGGTGTCTTTTAGGGACAGGCCGGAAAGGTGATATTCGTGCACGGTTCCCTTTTCGACATCCTTGGGCCCATAGAACCTCGAGTAGTATGGGGTGTCCTCCCGGGCGGTTAATATGAGTTTCACACCTTCGATGCTTTCCATGAACTGCAGGAGGTCCAGAAAGAACTCGACCACCTCATCCCTCATCTCCCCGTATCCGTCAAAGATAAGAATCGATTTCGTGCCGCTTATTCTCGAAGCTATCGCCTTTGCAAGCTCTTCCACCGGCCTATTTTCGAAAAGGAGCGCTTCGAGCCCCGGTTTTCTCAGAGATGACAGAAACGAGGATATTGCGTTCAATATGTCCCTGAGCTTGGTTTTTCCGTTCACCGGATACCACAGCATATTGGCCTTACCTGCAAATTTTCGGAGAACATTGAATAAGAGAGTGGTTTTCCCATAACCCGGGTTGCCGAAGACAATCAGCACTTTGATGCCCTCATCTCCTATAAGGGAGCTCAGTTCCTCCATCTCTCTGCTTCTGCCTACAAATCTCTCGATCTCCGGAGGGTGATACACAAGTGCGGTTCCCACCGGTTGAGGGTATAGGGAGTCAACATCCGCATAGCCTTCTTTTTCCACCATATCCATGACTTCGAGTATTCCTGCCGTTACCCTGTCTTTTATCTCGCTGTAATCCACATCTCTTTTTTCGCCGTCAACGACGGCAGGAAATCGTATTTTTTCCAGAGAAGCCATTATTTCATTCGCTTTTTCCATGCCTTTGCGGGTCAGAAAATACACCTTCACCCTCCGGCGAATACCCTCCACATGGGCCTTTTTTTCGCTGACCAGACCTTCCGATATCTTTGTCTTAAGAACACGCGATATGTGTGTGAGCTTCACTCCTGTCGCATCTGCGATGCCTCTCTGTGTTATTTCCATGGGAACCAGCAGTTCGTCGGCAAAACCCGTGAATCTGAGCAGATGGACGAGAACCTTTGATTTCGTTTCCATTTTTCCTCTTTCGGAGCGCATGACTGATAATTGAAATCCTTATATTTATAGTCTTTGACACGACAATCTGCATCCGGCATCCCGAATTCATTCGATTGATACCCTCGCAGCTTGCTGCAGTTGGGTTCTTCATCCAATCTTCTTCCTGTCTTTTCTTTTTCTCTGCTTAGCATGATTGAAAAGGCAAGTTTTTTTAACCCCTACCGAATGCGCTCCTCATGGCAAGACGAAGGCACGAGAAAGAAGAAGAGGAAGAGAAGGAAGTATTCACTCCTCCCGAGTTCGACGAGAAAGAGTATATTGAAGAGGAGATGAACAAAGCCAGAGCGAGCATATCGATAGTTGTTCTGGGAGCGCTCTTTGCCGTAGTCTCGGCCGTAGTCTTCATAAGCACGGATTCATGGGCGGGGAGCGCTCTTATCGGTCTGTCGGGTTTCTTCTTCTTCAAATTCATCTATCCTCTTTTCAAGGCCGACCCTTCTCTTCTGAGAAAGAAGGATTATGTGGCCCACGGAGCGATATACCTCTTCTCATGGCTGGCTGTCTTCATCCTCTGTGTGAACATGCCTTTTGCAGACCTCAGCGCTCCGGAGATTGAGAATGTGCACCTCGAGGGCTTTGTGCAAGCCGATGACGGCTGGTTCGCATACAACGGCACCGGAAATTTCTCCGATTACCGCATAGTCGCCATGGTCACGGACAACAGCGGAATAGATTCCGTGGAAATAAAGTACGGAAATCACACGTGGATGCCGATGAAGAGCTTGGAGAACAGCACCTATATCTTCAATTTGAGCGCTCTGCCTCCGAGAGATACGGTGTTTTTCGTAAAGGCCGTCGATACAAACACACATGAGGCCACCGTGTCATGGACTTTTCGTTAAGGGGCGATTCTGTCTCAAAGAGTATATGCCGGGAGCATAAGTTTCCGCACTAATAGTGTCTCTGACTAGCAGCCTTTGGCATGATAGAGCTCATTTGTGGGCCAAAGGCTATAAATATGGGGCTTCGATGAGCGCCTATGCCCACTAAGGAAGAGATAATGGAAGCTCTCAAAGAGGTCATCGACCCCGAGATAGGCCTGAATGTCGTCGAACTCGGTCTGATATACGGAGTCGAAGTCGAGGATGAAGGGAAGAAGGTCAAGGTAGATATGACACTCACGGTTCCGGGATGTCCGCTGGCCCAGCTTATAACGGAATACGTGGGCCGCAGAATACATCAGATGGAAGGCGTCGAGCATGTGGATGTCAAACTCACTTTCGACCCTCCGTGGAGCCCTGAGATGATGAGCGCCGAAGCCAGGCAGGCGCTGGGTCTGTAAAAGTTTATAAGCCTCATTTCAATCTACCCGCATGTCAGAATTCGTTGACGAGGACCTGAAGGTGGAGGCTGCGCTCTTCTCCGCCGGAAAACCCCTGAGCATAAGCGAGATTGAAAAGATAACAGGTGTGGGAAGAAGGAAGGTCAGGGAGGCCGTGGATTTTCTAATCGAGGAATACTCTTCGAGAGATACGGCCATAGAACTGGTAAAAATCGGCAATAAATACTCGATGCAGTTAAAAGAGAAGTATGCTGACATAGCCATGCAGGTGATTCCGACGGAGCTCCCTCTGGATGTGCTTAAAACCGCTGCGCTCATAGGCTACCACCAGCCGGTCAAACAGGCGATGCTGGAGGAGATGGTCGGCTCGAGGGTTCTGGAACACATACGAACTCTCGAGGATATGGGACTGATAAAGAAGAAACGAGAGAGCAGATACATGGTCATCTACATAACACCGAAATTCGCCGAGTACTTCGGTCTGGAAGGCGCGACACCTGAAGACATAAAGAGGATACTGGCCGAAAGAGCCGGACTGGACACACAGGTTTCCGGTAAGAAGGAGTAAGCGGATGGGCGAACTCCCAGAGGATGGAATTCCCTACGAAACGATAGTCATCACGGAAAACGGGCATATAAACGCTGCTGCTCTCTCCGCAACCAGGAAATCCGGCAGGATATTTCTCCGCTCATTCAAGGGCTCCAATACCTATGAGAATGTGAGAAAAGGCGGTGTTTTTTCCGTAAATTACATTCCATACGAGAAGAAGGAACTTTTCATAAAGGCTGCAACGGAGGGATGGGGGGATGAAAAGCGGGAGTTTGAGGGTGAAATCACAATGGAACAGGGTTTTCCTGCAATGAAAAGTGCGAAAGGCACGGCGATATGCAGGGTAGAATCCATCCGTGAAGAGGAAATCGAGGATGAGATAGGAAAAAACGAGGTCCTGCATGTAGATGCCAGAATACTCATGTGGAAGGGGAGCGCAGAAGGCACGATAAAAGTGGGCGAGGACAGGAACATCATGGCTCTCGTGGCATATACAAGATATCTGATAAGCGAAGGAGATGTTAGGGAAAAATTCAGGGGGAGAGCACTGGAGCTGGCGGATATGGATGATGTTGTTGGAAGGTGGGTCGTGGAGCATCTGTGATTCTTCATACACGATTATGATAATCGTGTGTGAACTCAGTGTAAATTCATAAACAGAGACCGGCCATTCTCGAATATAGAGGTGCGACAGTGGAGGAAAGATATGGAGAGAGCATAAAGGATGCCGTCAGATGTCCAAATCTATGAGTTCTTTGAGACTTTTCCCAATTCTTTCGCCTTTTTCTGTAATGGCATACTCTGTCGGTCTGTACTTCTCATCAAGCAATTTTCTGCTT
>WALJ01000175.1 GCA_015522885.1 Thermoplasmata archaeon | reverse complement strand
TATGAGTACGTTCTCAAAGACATGAAGAAAAAACGGGAAGAAAAAATGGATTTAAACAATCTTTTACAGTATCTGAAGTCCCCCTCCAAATATAAACGCCAGTAATCCGATGAGCATCGCCAGTTTCGCCATCTTCTGGGATTTTCTGGCATCGGTGAGAGCGAGGTACGAGGTGTAAAAGAACAGTATGTCTGCTGCGGAGACAATTACCAGATAAATCGGGCCAAAACCTCTCTCGTAAGGTAGAGCGCTCAGCGATACCGCCGCCATAAATGCTCCCGCCGCCATAAATGCCGCCTTTTCTTTTCCTATCTTTTTCGGAACCGTGGTTCTGTCGGTATCCCCTTCCATGTCCTCTATGTCTTTGACGATTTCCCTGCCGAATGTTGCCAGAGCGGCCATTATCGAGAATATCACGGTCCTTTCCGGATTTCCGGCGCTCGCTCCTCCGAACAGAAAGAGCATGCCGACCAGCAGTGAAATCTCGATGTTTCCGGCAAATCCTCTTTTCTTGTACCTGAATTCATAGCTAATCATGAGCGCTTCCGCCGCGAGTATGATGAGAAGGGATTCGAGGTTTATGAAAAATCCTATGAGGGCGGGGAGCGCAAGAGAGAGAATTCCGATGTGCAGGGCAGTCTCAGGCCGGATTTTTCCCGACGGAACCGGCCTTTCCGGGTGATTTTTTCTGTCGGTTTCCCTGTCCACATAGTCGTTCAGGGCATTCCCTCCTCCGGTGAAAAGAAAGACTACAAGAGATGCCAGAAAAACCGGCCCCCACAGGGTGAAAATAGCCATTCCCGAGGCTATGAACGCGGCGCTCACCACCGCCAGAGCGGCCATTATGTTATTGACTGGCCTGTAAAGCTGAATATACGGGTTCACAGGCTGCCATATCCCTTGGTAAATATAGGCTTTGCCTCGGACTTATTCGAATATCACCGGCTTTTTGTCCCATGTACCGTCTTTTTTTGCCGTAACGAGATTGTTCAACCTTTCGTAGTTCTCCGCAAGGGTTTCCACAGCTTCTTCCACCGTTTCCCTGTTCCGCACTATGACCGGAAGATACGGGCTGTTATCCCTTATCCTCACGAAGTTCGGGCCCATGGCTCTTCCCACAAGAACATCGCATCCTTTCACTATCTTCATTATGCTCATGGCCTTGTTCGGGTCTCCGTGCATTCGCTCCTCTGGAGATGTGTTCTCCCTGTACTCAAGCAACCTGTATCCGTCAGACCCGACCTCGTATACCGCAAAGTACTTCGAATCCCCGACATGGTCGCTGTGCATGCTCTTTCTGTCATGTGTTCCTATCGCTGCGACGAACATGGGCCTGCAACGGCATCCTTTATTAAAATCCTCTCCCGAAATCCTTTTAACATCCCCCTGACTGCAGGAGCGATAGCATGAAGCTCTACGAGTATATGGCCAAGCAAATCTTCAAAAAGCACGGAATTCCCGTTCCCGACGGCTATGTCATAGACAGGCCCGAAGAGATAAGGGATGTGAATGCCGATATGGTGTTGAAATCCCAGGTTCTTGTCGGAGGAAGAGGGAAGGCGGGAGGAATAAAGTTTGCCTCGAATACGGAAGAGGCAAGAAAGAGCGCTTCGGAAATCCTCGGCATGAATATAAAGGGCTACAAGGTGAAGAGGCTCCTGATAGAACCGAAGATTAACATCCTCAAAGAGTTCTATATCAGTTTCATAGTGGACCGCTCTTCGAGAGAAGGCATGCTGATAGCCAGTGCCGAGGGAGGCATTGAAATAGAGAGCGTCCCCGAGGACAAGCTCTTCAAAAGGACGATAAACCCGCTTGTGGGAATACAGCCGAATGTCATAAGGGCTCTTTCCTACAAGCTCGGACTCGACAAGGAGCAAAGCAGGAACATTGCAAAGATAGTCTCCGGTCTCTGGGATGTCTTCACGAAAGAGGATGCCGACCTCGCAGAGATAAACCCCCTCGTTCTCACACCCGATGGATTCATTGCTGCGGATGCGAAGCTCATAATAAACGACGATTCCATGTTCAGGCACAGAGATATCGGGAAGGTGGAGGAGGAGTACACACAACTTGAAAGGAAAGCGAGAGAGAAAGGGATATCTTTTGTTCAGCTAGACGGAAACATAGGCGTGATAGCCAACGGCGCGGGCCTCACCATGGCAACGCTGGATGTCCTCTCGCTTCATGGAGGAAAGGCCGGCACATTCCTCGATTTGGGCGGCACGGATGACCCGGAAAAAGTGAAGCAGGCCTTCGGTATAATCGCAGAGGCACCGATAGACGTGGTCTTCCTGAACATATTCGGAGGAATAACCAAGTGCGACACCGTTGCAAGCGGGGTTGTGGAGGCCATAAAGGAAAAGCCGCTGAAGGTCCCGATAGTCGCAAGAATAAAGGGAGTTAACGAGGAAGAAGGAAAAGAGATACTGCTCAAAGAGGGAATAAGCGCGTTCTCGACGCTCGAAGATGCGGCGAAAGAGGCTGTTAAGCACGCAGGAGGTGCATGATATGGCGGTTCTTGTTGACAAGGATACGAAGGTGC
>WALJ01000174.1 GCA_015522885.1 Thermoplasmata archaeon | reverse complement strand
TATGTCAGATTGGGGTCCGCTCTTGAACTGATTGCGGATTCCGCAAGAGAGATAGCGGACATAACCCTGAGGGATATGGACATGCATCCTGTGTTTCAGGATAGCATTCGGGATTCGGATACGATAATCACCTCCGCTATTGTCAGCGAGAACTCCCCGTTCGCAGGAAAGAAACTCAGAGAAATAGACCTTCCCAAGGAATTCGGGATATGGATAATCGCCATGAAAAGCACGACCGGATGGATATACGGCCCGGACGGAGATGCGGTGCTGAATCCTATGGATTTCGTCATCGCCCGCGGTCCGAAGGAAAGCGAGGAAAAATTCCTTAAGAGCATGGGAGAAAAGGTTGAATGGGACTCATACGACGAGTGAAATTTGCATACTCGTGCATACTCTGCTCATAAATATGGGTGCTCTGGATTGCCAATAGGAAACTTTTATATAGGAGTCTCCCTTACGATATGGTATGTTCTCCCCTCCCACCCCTTTTTTTCTAATGTGGGCAAGTGAAACTGTGGAAGAAGACTATATAAGCTTGTTGTCTGTAGGTAACAATCATGACATGGAACGGACCTTTGCATAAAATTGCACCGTTTAAGTACGAAATTTCGAGGAATTATGCGGGAATCGGAGGAACGCTCAAAATGAGATATCCTGCATATGTGTATGCATTGGAGAGCATGATAGAGCAGATTAGGAAGGACAATGCGCCGGAGCAGCTTGCGAATGTTTCCACAATGCCGGGACTTGTCGGTCCGGCAATGGCAATGCCCGATATCCATTGGGGCTACGGTTTTCCCATAGGAGGTGTAGCGGCGTTCGATGCCGAAGAGGGCGTCATATCCCCGGGTGGAGTGGGTTACGATATAAACTGCGGTGTTCGGGTTCTCAGAACGGATTTGAGATATGATGACATAAAGCCCGCGATAAAGGAGCTTGTGAACGAGATGTTTCTCAATGTGCCTTCGGGTGTCGGTTCTCAGGGAAAGCTGAGGCTGAGTTCTGCCGAGATGAGCAGGGTCTTGGAAGAAGGTGCCGAATGGGCCGTTGAAAAGGGCTACGGATGGCATGAGGACCTTGAGCACATGGAAGAGAACGGGAGAATGAAAAATGCGGACGCATCTATGGTAAGCCAGAAAGTGAAGTCCAGAGGAGCGTCGCAGTTGGGAACTCTCGGAGCGGGAAACCATTTTCTCGAGATACAGAGGGTCGATGAGATATATGACTCCGAGGTGGCACGGGCATTCGGTATAACTGAGAAAGGCCAGATAACCGTGATGATACACACAGGCTCGAGGGGCGCCGGGCATCAGATAGCCACCGATTACCTCCGGGTCATGGAGAGCGCGGTGAAAAAATATGGAATAGAGTTACCTGACAAACAGCTGGCATGCGCTCCGGTTAACTCGAAGGAAGGGCAGGACTACTTCAAAGCTATGGCCGCCGGCGCCAACTTCGCGTGGGCCAACAGGCAGCTCATAATGCACTGGGTCAGGGAATCTTTCCGAAATGTGCTGAAAAAGGGACCGGAAAACCTCGGAATGAGACTCGTATACGATGTATGTCACAACATAGCAAAGCTTGAGGAGCACGAGGTGGACGGAAAAAGAAGGAAGGTCTATGTGCACAGAAAAGGAGCAACCCGCTCTTTTGCAGTAGGAAGGACCGAAATTCCCCGGGCATACCGGGATGTCGGACAGCCTGTTCTCATTCCCGGTGATATGGGCACGGCATCGTATATTCTGGTCGGAACGGAGCGCTCCATGAAAGAGGCCTTTGGCTCATCCTGTCACGGTGCGGGAAGGGTGATGAGCAGGCATCAGGCAAAGAGAGAGTTCACTGTGAACGGTGTGAAAGGCGAGCTGGAAAGAGACGGGATATATCTCAGAGCCGCCACAAAACATGTGATACTGGAAGAAGCACCCGAAGCATACAAAAACATAGATGATGTGGTCAATGCCGTAAGCGGAGCCGAACTGGCGAAGCCTGTGGTGAAATTAAAACCCATAGGAGTTGTGAAAGGATGAAAGGATTGAAAGAAGCCATAGACGAGGTCGAAAGAGCGCTGAATGAGAAGGATACGGTGAGGGAGATAGCACTGAAAGCCTCCAGAGACATCCTGAGGAGGTCGAAGGAAGCGATAGCCATGATGCACAGGGGAAAGGAGGTGCTGGAGACCCTGAGAAAATTGAGAGAGGACCACATGGCCCTGATTTCCACACTGGAAGAGCATCCCGAACTCGTGCATGCCGGCTATGTCAGCGACGCATCGCAGGAATTCACCGAGGCCATGGCACTCTATACGGTTCTCACAGGCGAAGAGATTCCATCTCCGAGGGAACTGAAGGTTGATGCGGGCTCATTTGCCATGGGGCTTGCGGATGTTGTCGGAGAGTTGAGGCGCTCCGCGCTCGACCACCTTAAAAACGGAGATGCGAATACCGCGGAATTGAGGCTTGCCCAGATGGAAGAGATTTACGAACAGCTCATGAGGCTCGATTACCCGTCTGCGATAGTTCAGATAAGGCAGAAACAGGACATGGCACGTGCTCTCATAGAAAAAACGAGGGGCGAAGTCGCGATATCCAAGAGACTTATGGCCGTGGAAAGGAGATTGAAATAAGGGGTTTATTCGTAGGCAATCTCTCCGAATTCCTCTTCATCAAGGCCTTTCTTCTCCGTTTCTTCGCTGACTCTGATCGGACTTATCTTATTTATCACCCACAGGGCAAAGTATGTGAAGACAAAGGCATAGATAGCGACAGAGGTTACCGCCACGAATTCCTTTACAAAGAACATCGAGCCTCCGAAAAGAAGTCCGTCCGCTCCTCTTGCATTCACTGTTTTCGTTGCGAATATCCCAAGAAGAAGTATGCCGGTGTATCCGCCGATGCCGTGCACACCCCATACATCGAGAGCATCGTCCCATCCTCTTTTGTTCTTGTACATGACCGCCAGATATGCAACTATCGACGCTACGACCCCGATTATCATGGCTGCCTGCACATTGACATAGCCTGCCGCAGGAGTTATAGTGGCAAGGCCGGCCACCGCACCCGTGAGGAATCCGAGGGTCTTCGGTTTCTCTTCCCTGAACATATCTATTATAAGCCATGTTATAGCCGCAAAAGATGCCGCTACATCCGTATTGAGGAAGGCGTTCGCAGTCACCGCATCGACCCTCAGCTCGCTTCCCGCATTGAAACCGTACCATCCGAACCAGAGGAGGGCCGTTCCGAGGGCAACGAGAGGTATGCTGTGAGGACCTTTGTGTGTAAATCTCCTTTTTCCGATGAAAAACACCGCCGCAAGGGCTGCAAATCCCGCACTTGCGTGTACGACGATCCCTCCTGCAAAGTCAAGAACTCCCCACTGTGCGAACAATCCGCCGCCCCATACCATGTGGGTAAGTGGGAAATACACGAAGAGGAGCCAAGCGGTGAGAAACATCATGTACGGCTTGAATTTCACCCTGTCTGCGAATGCTCCGGTTATCAGAGCGGGAGTTATCACCGCGAACATCATCTGATATGCCACGAAGAGTATCATGGGGATGGATGAGTTGAATGGTGTTGTGGTGGATATATTGTTCAAAAACAGGTATTTTCCGTCTCCGACTATCCCGCCGACATCGTTTCCGAAAGCCATGGAGAATCCGACAGTAACCCAGAGTATCGTCGTCCATCCGAGTGAGACAAAACTCTGCATCATTATGGTCAGCACGTTCTTTCTACCCACAAGACCGCCGTAGAAAAAGGCGAGTCCCGGGGTCATAAGCATCACAAGGCTCGTGGCGACGAGCATGAAACCAGTACTTCCTGCATCCATTATTTCACGACCTTTGAATGCGGATATAGAGTAATACTATAAAGATTTCTATGAGTCTCTGTTTCATCTCATCCTTTTCACCATCTTCACGGCGCTCTCCACCGCTTCCCTTGCTTTTTCGATGCGCGCTTCCGCCTGAAGTCGGGACTGTCCGTGCCCGGATATTCCGAGCGCCACGGGTTTTCCTGTCTCCACCATGATGTCCTGCAGTTTCCGGGCTGCGTTGTGCATTATTATCTCATCGTGCTTCGTTTCTCCTTCTATGACAGCTCCGAGGGCAACGACAGCATCGACATCGTTCACCATGTTCTTCACTGCCAGCGGAATCTCGAAGACCCCTGGGACCTTCACTTCTCTGACCACCTCGGCTCCGAGGAATTCCGCATGCGCCTTGGCTCTCTCCAGCATCATCATGGTTATGTCGTAGTTGTATTCGCTCACCACTATTCCGAGTTTTATTTTTTCCATATTTTGACCTCCTTTATTTTGCAGGGCCTGCATCCTCGAAACCCTGCCTCTGGCCCGTTCCGGCCTGTTTTATCAGCCTCTCAGGGTGGAAGAGCATGTTATAGGCATTTATAGCGTGCTCCCTCACCCTCCTTTCAGTGAGCCATATCAGCTCCTTATCGTCCTTAGCCTCGTCCATGTGAACGAAGACCTCCAGAATGTGGGTGTTCGTCAGGAGTTGGGCCTGCATTATTCCCTGCGATGCCTCGTGAGCGCACTGCTTGTCTATAGGTTCGGGCCCGGGCATTCCCAGTGCCATCACGATGTCGCAGCCCTCTTTCTCTATGAGAATCTTGCACTCAACGGCGAGGTCCTTGAAGCCGGGAACCGTCCTTCTTATTATCTTGAAACCCGTGCCCTGCTTCTTGAGTTCGTCTATGGCTATGTCTCCCATGTTCACACGGGAAAATGTGGTATCCACTATGCCTATTTTTTTCATGGACTTACCTCCTTCAGAGCTTTTCTGCATTTTTCAGCCCAAAGTTTCATGCCTGTAGCCTCGAACAAGGATAGGGATTTTTCTAGATACTCAATAGCTCTTGTAGACTCGCCCTTCTCTCCCACCAAAATCCCTTCTTCATAGAATGTCCTAGCCAGCTCATCTTTTCTGTCAATCTCTGAGAAAATCTCAATGGCATTTTCGAACTCCCCAATTGCTCTCTCCCAATCTCCCTTCTCTTTGTAGACCATCCCTAGCACCCTGTGGCTAATACCTTCCTCTGGTTTCGCTCCAATCTCAACGGCGGTTTTCAATGCCTTTTCAGCACTTTCAAGAGCGATTTGGACATTCCCCATTTTGAGATATGTCTCGACCAAGCCACAAAATGAGTGGACGAGGCCATTTTTGTCCCCTATATTCTCCCTTATCTCCAGGGCTTTCTCATAAAACTCCAGTGCAAGGTCAAGCTCACCCCTATCATAGTGCACACCAGCTATGCTGTTGAGTGACATCGCAATGCCATACTTATCCCCTATCTTCTCTCTCATCTCCAGGCCTTTCTCATAAAACTCTAGTGCTAGGTCCAATTCTCCTCTTTGATAGTGCACTTCGCCGATGTTATTGAGTGATATCGCAATGCCATACTTATCCCCTATCTTCTCCTTTATTTCTAGGCCTTTCTCATAAAACTCCAGTGCTAGGTCAAGCTCGCCTCTTTCAAAGTGTGCAACACCTATGTTGTTGAGCAGCACTGCAATGCCATACTTATCCCCTATCTTCTCGAACATCCTCAGGCTTTTCTTGTGAAACTCCAGCGTAAGGTCCAAATTGCCCTTGGCATAGTACACAGTCCCTATGTTATTTAGCAACCTCGCAATCCCCTGTCTGTCCTCGCACTCCTCCATTATGGATAGGCTCTTCTCAAAACTTTCAAGGGCTGAATCATATTCTCCCCAACTATGATAGATGGTGCCTATAGCCCTGAGAGCATTGCCTGCATCCTTCCGGTCGGTTCCAGTGCTTTCGGCAACCTTCAGTGCTTCCAAGAACAGACGCATAGCTCTCTCATAGTCTCCCTTTCCCATATACGAATACCCTTTGGCTAGCAACATCCTACCATATTCTGCTGTTCCTTCCCCGCCGAGTTCTTCTGCTTTTTCTAGAATTCCCAGAGAGCTATCATATTCTCCCAGTAGGTTATAAGTCTCAGCAATCTTCCTCAATAATGTGCCCTGTCTTTCCTTACTCTCCTCTGAGGCCCGAGCATTTTCATAGTTTTTTATGGCGTTTTGATAGTTTCCGATAAATTTCTGTAAATCTCCGAGTCTCTCCAGAAGATTGGCTTTCATATCGCTCCTTCTACTTGGAAGCTTACCCAGAAGATTTAATGCTCTTTTGTAGAAATCTATCGCCTCTTCAACTGCATATTCACTCTCCGCTTTTTCCCCGGCCTTTACCGAGTAATCGAATGCTTTCCCATACTCGTTCGAATGTGAGAAATGCCTCGCCAGTTCGTATATGACCTCCTCCTCTCTTCCGTTGTATTCTCTTTCATAGTATTCTCCGATACTCCTGTGATATATGCCCTTCCATATGGGATGTATCCCATCGTAAATCACTTCTTGGAATATGCCGTGTACAAATTCTGCCTTTCCGTTGTATAAGAGAATAATTCCACTGGAACTCAGTTTTTTGAGAACCGCATCATAATCGGAGTTTCCCGCAGAAATGAGTATGCTCTTTTCAAACTCTCTTCCGATACATGATGCGTACTCTGCCAGCATCATAGAGTCGATATCGAGATTCTCTAGTCTACTTTCCACTATTTCTTCCAAAGTATTGGGTACAGAATATGTCTCAGATGCGAGAACATACTTACCGTCTCTTTTCTCTATGTTGCTGTCCTCTTCCATGTTCCTCATGAACTCTATCAGAAATAAAGGATTCCCCTCGCTTTTTTCAGCTATGTTTCCTATGAATTCCTTGGGAAATGAGTTATCTGGATAGAGATTATCTATCAATCTTTTCATGTATTCTTTTCCCATTTCTTCAAGTTTTATCTCATTTATCGTTTCCTCTTCTCTCATCTTTTGTAGGTATTTTTCTAGAACCTCTCCTTCTTTCATCCTAAGGGTTCCTATAATCAAAATCTTTTCAGATATGATATTCCTTGCAAGGTATTGCAATACGAATAGAGAGGACTCATCTGACCAGTGAAGATCCTCCAAAAGCAGTATTATTGTGTTTTTGTCGGAGATTTTCTTCAGTATTTCGAGTATTCGGTCTGCAATCTTCATCCTTTCGTTCTCCAGTTTGACTCCCTCCAGTTCTCTTCTTACAAGGAATTTTCTCTCTGCTAGAGAACGTATTTCTTTCTGGATAGGTAAGACCTCCTCCATCTTTCCTTCCCACCCATCGAGCATCTCTCCTGATTCTTTTTCAATTATCTCCAGAGTCCTTCTGAGCGCTCCTTTCATATCTGGATGCTCTTTCCCTTTCAATATACCGGTTAAAAAGAGATGCTCTCCGTGCTCTATGAGTATCTTCATATCTCCGTAGTCTAGTCTTCCAAGGCCTTTTGCCTTCGAATTCGAGAATGAATCGCTTATGAAGTCCTGAACGGCCGAGAACATCCCTGCAAATATATCTGGGTCTATCTCCTCACCTGTAGGTGTCGCTTGGGCAATCAATACGCCTGTTCTGTCTATGGCAAATATCTGGCTGAACGACACATGCTCCTGTTCCTGAAAAAGAGGCTCTTCCACATATCCATTTAGTGCCTTCGAGAACATTAAGAATGGAGACGCACTCGTTGGAACAGCCTCTCCTTTAAGTATTAGAACTTCTTTGTCCTCAATTCTTTTGATGAATTCCTCTACCAACCTTGTTTTCCCTATCCCTGCCTCACCTGAGATGAGGATTGTGGAGCCGTGTGAGTCCTGCGCTCTCTCCAGCCCCTCTTTCAGAACTTCAAACTCTTTCTCTCTACCTATGAAAGGCACGACATTCATTTCCCTTCCACCTCTTCCATGCGCTTCTGGAATTCATACCAATCTATTATCTTCTGTATTAGCTTGCGGGTCGCGTTCAAATCTGCGGAAAGAGGTCCTATCCTCACCACCTTTATGTCCATGCCCCTCTTTTTCAGCTCTTCCTCAAGCCATTTCTCATCGAAATCCTGATCGTAGCCAAGGGCAATTATATCGGGCTTCAGTTCTTCAACGGTCTTGAACATGTCATCCTCATGGCCCAGCACTGCCATGTCCACAGGTTTCAGGGCCCGGACCATCTCAAGCCTCATATCCTGCGGTGTTATCGGTTCATGCTTCCGCTTCCTCACTGTATTATCGGTTGCGACCACGACAACCAGCTCATCTCCGAGTTTTTTCGCCTCTTTAAGATAGTACAGGTGCCCGGGATGAAGGAGGTCAAACACGCCTGATGCCATCACTCTTACCATTTTTCCACGCCTCTATGATATCTTTTCCCTCTATAAATACATATCCGTGCTC
>WALJ01000173.1 GCA_015522885.1 Thermoplasmata archaeon | reverse complement strand
TATAGAAAACTTCAACGGAATACTGAGAGAAAGGAACGGCAGGCTGGTCCGAAAGACAAAATGCTTCTCCAAAAAGAAGAGCAGACTGGAAGCCCATCTGCATCTCTTCCAATTCTACTGGGATTTCATGACCGAATTCAAGAGAAACACCTCACCTGCAATGATGGAAGGGTTAACGAACCATTTGTGGACATGGCAGGATTTCTTGATGTATCATTTTGCGGTATAAATTGGGACAGTACTGAATTCCTGGAACAATACTCCGCTCACTATCATACACGCACAATCAAGCTTACAGAAGAGGATTGTAAAGCCCTAGAATTGCCCACCAAATAATTTTGTCCCAAAGCCCGTTGAGCCAGTAAGCAGAAATAGGCTTAAGGATTGGTATGAGAAGACCGCCCTGCCAGTATTCTTGGATATACCTCCGGATAAGGTCCATCCCCAGATATTCTACAATGCGATGAATTACCTCACTGACGAGGTTATTTTAAATGTCCAGAAAGAGCTGTACAAGACCGTCAAACGGATATATGGCATAGACACGTCCACGATCTTCTATGACCTCACATCCACATACTTCGAGGGCACGAAATGCCCGCTTGGTGAGTATGGTCACAGCACTGACCACAGAGATGATAAATTGCAGATCAACATCGGACTTGGGGTTGACAGTGATTGTATCCCGATAACTCATGATGTCTTTCCTGGTTCCGTGAGGGACGTTACGACCGTCCAGGGCTTTGCAGAGAAACTGAAAACTGAGTTTGGACTGGAAAGCCCTGTGATCATCATTGACCGTGGAATGATATCGCAGGAAAACCTTGACCAGCTCTTGGGTTTGGGGTACAATTACATCGTGGCCAGGAAGATGGGGGCATCAGAAATCAAGATCGTGTCTAAGGTCCCTGATGAGGAGTATACCAGGGCTGTTCTAACGAACTACTCTGAGGAACGTGAGATATGGCTCGCAGAAAAGATGGTTGATGGAAAGCGTTGGATAATCTGTTGGAACAAGAGCAAGGCAGAGGATGACCGGATATTCAGAGAAACAATGATAGCTAGGACCGTAGAGAGTCTGGAACGGGTCAAGAATGGATGTGGCAAGAGAAATCTCAAGACAAAGGAGCAGGTCTATCATAGGACATGCACCATATTGGAGAAGTACAAGACAAAGAGATACTTTGACATAAAAATCAATCAACGGGGCTCTCCCAGGCTGAAGTTCGAACCGATAGAGAAAGAGATGGAAAAAGCTTCGAGGCTGGATGGAAAGTTCATTTTGGAGACATCCAACCCCGATCTATCTCCTGTCGAAATCGCCCATGTATATCATGACAGGGACACGGTTGAAAAGTTCTTCCAAACACTCAAAGACATCGTGGAAGTAAGACCCATGTATGTTTATACCGAGCAGCATGTCAAGGCCCACGTTTTCATATGCATCCTGGCAGTGCTCCTTCTCTCACTAATCAAAAAGATACTCAAAGAATCAGGAAAAGAACTCAGCTCCATCAAAGCACTGGAAATACTCGACGGAATCAAACGAATAGAACTCACACTGGACGGAAAAGGAACCATCATCAGAACCACCCAGATCAAACACCAGCAGCGAGAAATCATATCAATACTCAACGTCGCACCGCTCGGCCTTTAAATACTATTGAAGATGGGTTTAAAACTTTCTCATTCTATATGATATATCTAATTACTTAGTATAATAAAAGACCTCTCAGTTTTTATACTTTTCCTATCAAAAAACTGAAGACATAAAAGATCGGCACCGGTTAAGCCCGTTATTTCTGCAAATCTTTTGAGTGTCTCTATTGTACTTCTTTCGTTTGATTTGGAGAATATTCCCATATCGCATTGAATTCTTCCGCAAACGGTCCGAAGGAGCTCAAAATCTTTCTTGAGATTCCTTATTTTAGTCACAGATTCAACCACAAACACACATCTCTTTATCTCATTCCCCGCATCAACCCATATGGGAACTTTCAAAGAAAGCAGGCTTCGGCTGAATGCGTCGGTCATCAAAAGTTGCGGTCTCAATCTGAGGATGTGGCGCTCCAGAACTTCCGGATAATCGCCTACCTCAAAATGAAGCTGCACTTTCTTCCCCTGTTTCTGAGCCGCTCTTAGAAATTCCGTGGCCTCTTCCCTCTGGGAATCTATCACGGTATCCTCTATTGCCTTAAGTGTCTCCGAATCCAGAACATACGCTGATTCCCTTTTCATTCTGTCAAGAAGAGCTCTGTCGAGCACATACAAAATGTGTATCTCATCGCACAGTATCTGCGCTCTTTTCAGGGCGTTCGGGTTCCTCATCTCCTGTGTTATCGGTATCAAGCATCTCATTACCATACCCCCATGAATTTCCAGACCGTCATTGCCACGAAGTATATCACAAATATTCCTATTATGTCCGCAAATACCCCTATTTTCAGCAGGTCTCTCTGCCTGTAATAGCCTGTGCTGTATGTTATCATGTTCCCGGGATTACCGATGAGAAGGGCGAAGGCAAAACCGCCTGCCAGTGCGATTGCCATCGAAACCACCACGACATTCAGTTCCGGAATAACCGCGGAAAGTCCGAGCCCTATCGGGAGCATGAGTGCGACAGCGGCGGTATTGCTCATGACCTCGGTGAAAAGCACGGTTATGACTATCAGAACAAAGAGAAGAACCTCGGGATTCCTTCCGACATACATAACAATTCCCTCGGCCATCCATCTTGTCGCCCCCGTTGAGAGCATACCTTTTCCGAGGGTTATCGCTCCACCGTACAGAAGCAGCACCCCCCATGGTATCGCCTTCTCAACATCCTTCCAGTCAATGACCCCGAAGACGAACATGGCCGTAGCGCCGAGTATGGCTATGACCGCAGTACCGATGTTGCCGAAGATGAACAGAAGAATTACGGTTGCAAGCAGTACGGAGCCTGCTTTTATCTCCACGACGGATACGGGGGATTTTTTCTCTTTTTTCACGGGTATTCTCTCGGTTTTCGTGGGAAAAATCGTTATCAGAAGAAGCCAGACTATCGGGAGCATTACGAGAACTATCGGGAGCGCCATGAGAGACCACTGAAGGAATGTTATGCGGGTTCCGGTGCTCTCGCTTATGAAACTGACCGCATACGGGTTTCTGGCGCCTCCCAGAAGCGTGCCGATGCTTCCCACGGAACAACCGTATGCAAGGGCTATCATTCCCGCCTTTCTCAGGTTTTCGTCCTCATACACGCCCATCAGAGAAAAAGCCACTATGGGAATCATCAGAGCCACGACCGCATGCTCTGACATCATGAAGGAAAATGAAGCGCCGAGAAGCAGTATGCCGAGAATGAATATCTTCGGTGATTTGCCGAACCTCTTCAGGAATCTTACGGCGGTTCTTCTGTGGAGGCCGCTCTTTTGAAAGCCTGCGGCGATTATGAACGCACTTATCAGCAGGAATATCGCCTCGTTCCCAAAGAATCCGAAGACCTCTCTGGAATCGTATATTCCGAGTATCGGCGGCAGAGCCATTATCAGGATGCCGGACATGCCGAGAGGGAGTGCCTCGGTTACAAAGAGAAACACTGCAAAGAACATTATGCCTATCATCATCTTTCCCGAATATCCCAGTCCCGCAGGTGTGGGGCTCAAATAAAATATTAAAAGTATTGAAAGAGATATGAGAAAGAGATTTCTCTTCACCTTGATGTCCTTAATCGACATATTCCCTCTCTTTCAGGAGTGCCATGGCCTTTTCCACGCTCTCCTCCAGCGCTTCCCTGTCCGTGTTCAGCACCAGCTCCGGATTCTCGGGTTCTTCGTAGGGGTCATCGATGCCGGTGAATCCCTTTATCTCTCCGGCGAGCGCTTTCTTATACATGCCTTTCACATCCCTTTCTATGCAGACATCCAGTGGGGCACGGACATAGACCTCAAGGAAGTGCTCATTTATGGAGCGCGCAAAGTCCCTGTTCTCCCTGTAAGGACTGACAAATGTGCAGAGAACTATGGTGCCTCTCTTCGACAGCAGGCGGGCCGTGAACGCTATGTATCTGAGGTGCTTGTTCCTTCCTTCTTTCGAAAAATCCCTGTTCCTTATGAAATCTCTGACTGTGTCTCCGTCGAGCAGTTCCACATCTATGTTTCTTTCTTCAAGCCTCTTCTTCAATTCCCTTGCCACGGTCGTCTTACCGCAGCACGGAAGCCCTGTAAACCATACGGTAACTCCTTTATTCATGCTGTATTCCTCCTTTTTTTCTGTTTCTGTAAAGTTTCGGGTCAATTGCCTTTACGGCCTCCCTCTCATTCAGCTTTCCTCCCATGAACGAATTGACCCTCTCTATCTCTTTGGCCGCATCCTTCAGAACATCGTTGTATTTAACAATAATATATTCGATATCGTCCCTTTTATCCATGAGTTTTATGGAGTATCTGTTCAGTCTATCAAAAATCGGTTTTTCAACATCTCGGTCCACTTTTCCTGCCATCTTTTCCATCGACGCCATTATCTCGTCCAATTCCCTCACCATATATATTATCTTGTAATCGCCCGGAGGAAGGAACTTTAAGCCGTATGCGGTTACCTTTATGACCTTTTCATCGTATTTTTCCATCGGAAACGTGCCGTCCATAAGCCTGTTTATGACCTTCCCTCCTTCAAGCTCGAAATAACCCTTCGGGTTGTGCTCGTCCGGGGGCCTCTTTCTGTCGAAGGCCACATCCATTCCTCCGTAATAAAGTACCTGCATCATCATGGAGGTCCCGGAGCGCTCCAATCCTGACACTATATAGTTCGTCACGAAAGGTCCTCCCTAAGTTCCTCGAAGAATCTGCGGCCCTCACCTCGGGGAAGGACCACGCCGACCACTTCTTTCTTTCCTCCCGCATTGTATCCTCTGCTCTTTGCGAGGTCTATGTATTTCGAAACATCCGTGTGAGGGCTTCGGAGATATATCTCGTCCCTATCGGATTTCTCGTTGAGAACCAGTGCTGTTTTTCCCATCCCCCATGCTATTTCTCTGGCAACTGCGGAGATTATATGATGCTCTGTCCTCATCTTCAGTACCGTTAGCTTTCCGATGTCCTCCGCCTCGGAGACAAGTGCCTCTATCTCCTTTTCGAGCGTCTCCTGATTCTTTCGGAGTTTTTCGCTGTTCAATATCGCATCCAAGTCATCCGCTGTGAACACATTGTCCAGAACCTCCTGCCTTTTGAACATCTTGTAGCTGGAATCCAGAAGAAGTGCGGCGCTCTCCATCTCCTCGAAGCTCCTGCCTGATTTCTTGAGATACCTTTTAACTATCTCTTTCTCCGGCCTTTCCAGTATCTTCTTTCCCACATCTCCGACCATACCCAAAATGATGCGGTGGTCCAGAGGAAGCTCGAGTTTCTCATATATGACAAGTGTTGCCGAGGGATAGCTCTTTCCGTCCAGATACGGGTTTATGTGCTCGGCGCATTCCACTCTCTTCGCTATGTGGTGGTCATAGATTGTAACGTCTGCAAAATCACAGAGTTCGCGGGCATTTGCCAGATTCATGTCGGTTATGATTATCCTGTCATAGTTGCGAAGAGCGCTCAGATCTTCATCGTCCAGAAAATAATTCCCTATCTTCGGAGTGAAGTTCTCCTGCTTTCCGTATTTATCCATGAGAAGCGAGGCGGAGCATATGCCGTCCGTATCCCAGTGATGCAGTATCATCAATCCACCAGTGGGTTCTCGAAACTTAGTATCGCGTCGGCAACTTCCGGCCTCATCATATCTTCGGGGGGCCTTTTGCCTTCCATCAGAAGCTTTCTTATCGCCGTGCCGGAGAAGTTTATCCTGTACTCTTCCCCGTGGGGGCATATCTTGTCATTGACAACCGACCTGCACTTCTTACAGTAGTAGAAAGAGCGGAAGAACACGGGCTCTATACCCAAATCCGGATACTCGGTGAATATTCTGTGCGCATCGAAAGGCCCGTAGAAGTTCCCGACACCCGCATGATCTCTTCCGACTATGAAGTGCGTGCATCCCAGATTCTTTCTCATTATCGAGTGGAATATCGCTTCCTTCGGACCTGCGTATCTCATCTCCGTTTCTATTATAGACATTGTTGCCGTGCCTTTCGGATAATACTCGTCAAACAGTGCCTCATAGGACTTTATTATCACATCATCCCTGAAATCACCCTTCTTCTTCTTTCCTATGAGCGGGTTGATAAGAAGGCCGTCGACAAGTGTGAGCGCCGCTTTCTGAACATACTCATGTCCTATGTGGGGCGTGTTCCTCGTCTGAAATCCCACGACCTTTTTCCATCCGTTCTCCCTGAACAGGACGCGTGTGTCTTCCGGCCACAACCGGTAATTCGGGAATTTCGTCGGAGGGTCGCGGAGCAGTGTTATTTTGCCCCCCAACAGATAGTCTCCTTTCGAGAAGACGTTCTGCACCCCCGGATGTTCCATGGAATCCGTGCCGAACACTGATTTCGCATAATCCACCTTATCGTAGTCATATATGTCTTCTATGTCCAGTATTCCGGCGCTCTCCCCCTTATGGGTGAGGGCTATCCTGTCACCTTCTTTCAGCAGAGATGCCTCCTCCTTATCGGAATCCATTACTATCGGAACGGTCCACGGTATGTCGCTGTCAAGCCTTCCTTCCTTCAGTACGGCTTCGAAATCGGTTTCCGTCATATATCCCTCGAGAGGCGAGAAAAGGCCGTGTGCTATGTTGGCAAGGTCCCTGTATTTATCCAGAGAAATCTCCTTTTTCTGCAGTTCTTCCGCCTCTTCTATAGTGCCGTCGCTGAAATCCACCCTCTTTACAAGGGTTCCCCCATGTGGTTTCATCATATTATCACTTAATCCAGATAGCCGAGGGACCTCAGTCTTTCTTTCACTTTTTCCTCGTCTTCCTCGGTGAAGTCCTCGTCTTCCTCATCTTCGGAAAGGACTTCCCTGAGCACATAGGTCACATAACTGCTGACAGAGGTGAATCCGGTGTCCTTTATTCGTCCCTCAATCTTCTTGTATAACGATGTTGGTATCGATATCCTCATGAACTTTTCCTGTGGCATTTTATCACCTTATGCAGCCTCATAAAGAGGATGTTTAAAGAGATTTCGGGATAAGCGATGAAATGAATGTGAAAAATACGATCGATGTAAGAGGAAAAAGCGTTCGGGAAAGGCAGTAGATGGCGAGAGGAGGCACTGATCTTTCAAGGAGGGGATTGTATCGACCAGACCCCTTTTCTGGCTGAGTTTCTATCTGTTGAGTTATGCAATAGCCCTGATATTGGCCCTGTTTGGAGTTGAAGAGGTCGAAAGGAGGATACTGCAATCCGCATTTCCTGTGCCATTCCACAAAATCGCTCCTTTTCATCGGAAAATTTAATATGTATAG
>WALJ01000172.1 GCA_015522885.1 Thermoplasmata archaeon | reverse complement strand
GTGATAGACGAGGGGGGGATAAAAGAGACACAGAAGATAAGGATGCTGGAAAAGATAGGGGAAGCGGATTTCAGGATGGTCGAAGGATCCAATCCGAGAATTCAGATAGAGGCATTATTAGCAGGGTTTGCCCTCATATGAGGCTCATATCCACTAATTCCATGCTCTGAACGCCGGGTATGGAGGATATTCTCTCTTCGAGTTCACCGCTCTTTCCGGATTTGTCATCCATAAGTATCGTTATTTCCAGGGATTTAAGACCGAAGGCTATCGGTTTCTCTTCCGCCCTGTTCAGTTCTGCACCTACGGATTTAACGAGAGATTCGAGCTCTTTCTTTATATCCTCGATTTTTTCCGGGGATTCCGGCATTATTCGATATATCATCGCAACTTCACCCAAACAATCACCTCACGGACCCACAAAGCCGCATTCGGGGCACGCATACTCAACGCTCTGGTCTCTGCAGTGGACGCACCTTCCTATGACTGCCTTTCCGCAGTTGGGGCAGAGGAAGGAGACATCTCCCTTTTCGGAGAGGTGCACACCGCATGAATTACATCTGATATCTTCCATATCGATTCCTCATCTCCGCCATTTCAAATCCGTATAAATAGTTTGGGAAGGGTTTTTATTCAACGGGCCAGAGAGGCATGATGACCTTCTTGTTCGCCTCGTTTATGACCTGTGCCAGTGCCGTGTATACGGCAGAGAACCCGCAGAAAATTCCCTCGTACCCGGCCAGAGTCTTTATCGCCGCACTCCCCGTCGCATCGCCTATTGCGAGAAGGAAGAAAAGCACCGTCAGCGAGAGGAACACGGTCTGAAGGGCCCGATTCGTCTTGAGTGTACCGAGAAACATCATACCCGTGAATATGCCCCACATCACCAGATATGCGACGACACCGCCTGTCTGGGGTTCGGCCACACCGATTCCCATGCCCGGGAGCATCACGAGGCCGACAAAAGAGAGCCAGAACAGACCGTAGGAGGTGAAGGCGGTAGCACCGAATGTATTCCCCTTCTTCCATTCCATTATGCCCGCTATTATCTGGGCTAGGCCGCCGTAGAACATTCCCATCGCCAGTATCATGCTTCCCAGTGTGAAAAGCCCTGCGTTGTGGAGATTGAGCAGAACGGTCGTCATACCGAAGCCCATGAGCCCGAGAGGAGCGGGATTTCCAGTCGAATCTTTTATCTTTATCTCGTTTTCCATGATTAATCCTCCTTAAAGGACATGGCCGCTATCGGAATGTCTTATAAAAGTCTTCTCATGGAATCAAGTAAAATCTATATAGCGCAAGATATTATAATCAGAGACATAACTTTCTAAACCAATGATATATTCGACTAGAAGTCGTTGACCTGATAAAAAAGCCATTTACACAAATCATAAGTTAACAAAGTCAGGTCGGACCATACATTCAAGCACGGATAATTCGATGAGAGGATAAGGTGTGCCGTGTTCCGTGGTGGGTATGGGCAATAATAGCCTTTTTGCTGGTTTTCTTCACTCAGAAAGCATTCGTCAATCTTCATCCCGAAGCCTGCGGTTACGAATATCGGAACTTCAAATGGATAAGGTTTTCTCCTTCGTTTCGGAGCATTCGTATCCTCGGCAACAACCTATAGGACCTCTTGCGGATTGCTTTGATTCCTATACCCTGCAACTTGCTGTGCTTGGATTCTTTATTTATGTACGAATTTATTTAATCCTTCCAAGCTTTCCGAAAATTTTATATCCTCCGCTGTCTTACACGTTTCCGGTGATAAAATGGCGGTCGGATTTGTACTGATAAGCACGAGCCCTTCCAAGGAGCACGAAGTCTACGAGAAACTGAGAAAGGTCAAGGAGATTGTGGAACTTCATCCGCTCTTCGGAGAGTTCGATATGCTCGCAAAGATAGAGGCAAAGGACTTCAACGAACTGGGAAGGATAGTTGTAGACAAAATAAGGTCAGTCGACGGGGTAGAGGATACTAAGACCCTGACGGGGATAAAATTCTGAGGTGATTACTTGGGAGATCTACTCGCCGGTTTTCTGATAGTACTTCTAATGACATTCGCCCTTTTCCTGTTCATAGCAGGTCTTTTCACCACATATTTCGGGGCCGGGAAAAGCAGGAAAATAGGGATTTTGCTCTCGGTTCTGGGCGTGGTCATCGGACTCATAGGATATCTGGCATACTACGGGCCTTTTAGACCGGAATCGGGAGGCACTTTCCTGAACTTCATAATAGCTCCCGTGGTCTATATCATAGCAGCGATAGTCGGTGCGGGAATAGCCCTTCTTGCGTTTATCGGCGCGATAATGAAAGCATGACCGTGCTGATAGTGAGATACGGGGAGATATCCCTCAAATCCCATTCCGTTAGAAGGAGATTTACCGATAAACTGGTCGAGAACATCCAGAATGCTCTTCTGAATGCGGGAATAGAGGGCTACATCGAAGAAGAGCGGGGAAGGATTTATGTTTTCACGGATAACGAGAGAGTAGCTGCGGAGACTGTAAAAAATGTCTTCGGGGTTGTTTCGGTGAGCCCTGCGGAGATGACGAACTCGGAGATAGAAGCCATAGCAGAGCTTGCAACCTCAATGTTTGTCTGCCGAAAAGGAACTTTTGCAGTCAGGGCCACGAGACACGGCAATCACAGATACACGAGTCAGGAACTGGCGGCCTATGTCGGTGAGAAGATACTCGAGAAGTGTGGCAATCTGAGAGTAAACCTGAAAAAACCGGACTTTGAGGTCTTTATAGAGGTGAGAAACTCGAGAGCTTTTGTGTTTTCGGAGAAGATTGCCGGAGTGGGAGGTATGCCTCTGGGCACTCAGGGTACGGTGATTTCATACATGAGAGATGAAAAAGACCTTTTGTCGGCATGGATGATAATGAAAAGAGGATGCCGCCTTCTGTTTCCCGGTGATTCTTCGGACAATTTGAGGGATTTCGCAGAAAGATGGGGTGCCATCCCGGCCTCCGAATCTTTGGAAGAGCTCATCAAAAGAGAAAGCGTTCTGGCACTTGTCTCGGGAAGGACGGAGGACTGTCAAAATGGCAGGCTCCCCGTTCTCTGCCCAATCGTAGGCCTTTCCGAAAAGGATGTCGAAGAGCGTCTGAACCTCATTTTTTCCTGAAAAACGGCCTTCTATCGTTTTTTATGCCTTCAAACTCCCTGAGCAGCTCTTTCTGCCTAGAAGTGAGATGTCGGGGAACATCTATATTGACCCTTACATACAGGTCTCCTTTTCTGGAGCCGCCCAGCTGTGGCATACCCTTCCCCCGCACTCTGAACATGGTACCCGGCTGTGTTCCGGCGGGTATCTTGAGCTCCACGGAACCGTCGAGGGTAGGTATTTCTATTTCACCGCCGAGAGCGGCCTTCGGAAAAGATATCTTTCTTTCATGTATCAGGTCTATACCATCCACCTTGAAGTCAGGGTGTTTTTTCAGATGCAGAACCACATAAAGGTCTCCGGGTTGGCCTCCGTTCTCCGCAGCCTCTCCCATTCCGGGAACCCTCAGTTTCAGATAGTCATAAGCTCCTTTTGGAATGTCCACCTCTATCTTTTCCCTGACCCTCACCCTGCCGGTGCCTCTGCAGACAGGACACGGATTATCTATTATCTTACCCTTTCCACCGCAGTCCGGGCACACGCTTGTGCTGACGAACCGCATGAAACCGTTGCTCCTTATGTTCTGAACCTGTCCGGTTCCGTGACAGGTCGGACAGGTGTGCGTTTTTCCGTCGGCAGAGCCCGTACCCCCGCATTTCTCGCATTTTTTGTATCTCGGAACGGTAATCTCCTTTTCAGTGCCGAACGCCGCCTCTTTCAGGTCTATTTCGAGGTCGTATCTCAGGTCAGCTCCTCTGTTCCTTCTCCGGGTGTGCCTTCCACCGCCGAAGAACATGTCGAAGATATCGTCAAAACCGAAGCCGAAGGAGCCGAAGATGTCATCGAAATTCACCCCCCTGAATATGTCCTCCTGCGAGTATCTGCCGTCTATACCGGCATGGCCGTATCTGTCGTAAAGGTTCCG
>WALJ01000171.1 GCA_015522885.1 Thermoplasmata archaeon | reverse complement strand
TAAGAAAACGCCTCAACCCGCGAAGAGAAACGGAAGACTATCTTCGAGGAATATGCCACAACATCAGGCGATTATGTTACCTCAGATACCTGGAAGGCATCACACCGATACCTCTATCAACCGAAGCATAACAGAATTTTGTCCCAAAGCCGGAAATGTGCAAAGCTTTATATATGGGAATCAGGTAGGCGCAACATCCCTCAGGAGGAATCGAATGACAGGAGTAAGAGATGTTCCTGCGGAAATACTGATAGAAAGAACCGCTGAAAAACTAAAGAAAAACGATGCGATATATGTGCCGAAATGGGCTTCATACGTTAAAACCGGAATCCACCGTGAAAAAAGGCCGACGGAGCCGGAGTGGTGGTACACCCGAACAGCCGCGGTGCTCAGAAAGGTCTATATTCACGGGCCGGTAGGTGTGATGAGGCTGAGCGCCATGTTCGGTGGTCGTGTTGATAGAGGCTCCAAGAGATACCATGCGGTAAGGGCCGGCAGGTCGATAATACAGACCGCTCTGGTGCAGCTGGAGAGCGCCGGTCTGGTAATCAAAGATGGAAAGAAAGGTAGGAAAATAAGTCCTGAGGGGCAAAAATTTCTTGACGGACTTTCCTATGACGTACTCAAAGAACTGGCGGAAAAAAGGCCGGAATTGAAGAAATACCTTCCAAAAAAGAAGTGAGGCGTATGGACGAAGAGCTGGAAGCTATAAAGAAGAAAAAACTCATGGAACTCCGGAAACAGCAGGAGATGGCTGCCATGCAGGAAGAGAGGCAAAAGCAGATGGAAATGGAGAAGGCGGCCATCCTCAGGCAGATTCTGACACCTGAGGCCAGAGAAAGACTGACAAGAATAAAGATGGCTCATCCGGATATAGCCGAGAATGTGGAAAACCAGCTCATAGCCCTTGCCCAGACAGGAAGAATCGACCGAATGATTGATGATGAGACCCTCAAAAGGATACTCGAAAGAGCCATCCCGAGAAAGAGGGAAATAAAGATTGAAAGAAGGTGAAAAAGTGGCGCATAACAGACCGTACGGAAAGAAAATAAGGATGCTCAAAAGAGTAAAACAGAACAGAAGGGTACCTGCGTGGGTCATGCAGAGGACCAACAGGAACTTCATGAGACACCCGAAGCAGAGAAACTGGAGGAAGGGAAGGCTAAAACTGTGAGGTGAGAAAATGGCTGATGAAGAAATGGAAAGGGTTTATACGATAACGTTCAACGACCTCAAAGATATTCCGAGGACTAAAAAGGCGGACAGAGCAATAAAGCACATAAGAGAATTTGCGGCGAGACACATGAAGGTCGAACCGGATGAGGTATGGATAGACCACAGAGTGAACGAAATGGTCTGGGAACGGGGAAAGAAGAAGATTCCCAACAAAATAAGGGTTAAGATGATAAAGTTCGAAGAAGTCGTGGAAGTGGTGCCTCCGGAAGACTGACATGATAAGGTTGATGGAGTTTCAGGCCAATCCGTTTTTGGGCCTCCTCGGTCTTGCGACAGATAGTTTCGCTGCGGTACAGAAGGGACTGGCAAACGATATTTTAGAGGGTATTGAAAAAACCCTGAGTGTACCTGTTATCGAAATGGAGTTAGGGGGCTCCAGACTCGTCGGAGCACTCATGGCTGCCAATTCCAACGGAGCGCTTGTCTCGTATATTGCAGAAGAAGAGGAACTAAAGCCTTTGAAAGAATATGTCAATGTCACGATTATCGAAGACCGGTACAACGCAGCGGGGAACAACATACTGGTGAATGACTGGGGAGCCCTCATCCATCCGAAAATCTCTAAAAAGTGGGCCAAAAAAATAGAAGACGGTCTGGGCGTAGTAGTGGAAAGGGACACCGTCGCCGATATACCGACCGTTGGCTCCGCCGGCTCGGTGAGCAACGAAGGCGGACTCTGTCATCCGGAGGCCGACGACGAGGAACTGAAATATCTTGAAGATCTTTTCAAAGTCCCGTTCAGGAGAGGCACTGCAAACTACGGTAGCGGGTTCGTAGGAGCCTGCATGATTGTCAATTCGAAAGGAGCGCTCCTCGGAAACAGGAGCACGAATATAGAAATAAGCAGGGTCGAAGATGCCTTCTCGCTTCTCTAAGAAAATATTTTATATCCTAATAGGTTGCGGATACAATGATTAGGAGATTCGCTGCATTAGTTGCAGTTTTCATTCTGCTGTTTCCGGGGCTCGCTGTGGCCGCTGACGACCCTTTCGGAGCGCCCCGGGTCGAGGATTATGTTTCCGATCCTTCCAGAACGAATTTCATCCTCCAGAACTTTTCGGGCCCAACGATATATCCGGGCAACGCTGGAAATATCGATTTCAAACTTTACAATCCCTATAACCGGACTATGGAGAATATAAGCCTCGTATCCGAGGTTTATGCCTATGCCACCCTTGAGACATACAAAGATGTGGATGAAAGGTTTCCAAACCCGCCGAAGATAAATCAGAGCAAAGCTTTGAGATATACCGTCAGCATAGAGGATTTGCGGCCCGGTTCCAAGAGGTCCTTCGTTCTCACCATGGATACGTCCGATTCTACCCCCGAAGGCGTCTACTATGTACGATTTTCTCTGGAATTTGACTATTCGAACTCTACGAACAGCACCCCGAGGCACTTTGTTATGAGGTCCATGTCGTATTATTCAAAAGAGCAGTGGGATTATGCCACCAGAAAGGCAAACGAGAGCGATATACCCTATTACAGACACGGATTAAATATGACATATCTGAGCCAGTTCTACCCAGTCGACGCGATAATTCCTTTCACAAGCTTTTCCGTACGCAGGGGAGTGCCTATCTGGCCTCTGTTCCTATTCATAGGCCTGGCCGGAGGAGCCGCTATTCTGGCCTATATGTATTACATGAACGACAATTACGGAAAATATCCGTGGTTAGATGAGAAGACCAGACAGATAACGGGCAAATACGAGAAGTTTAGGAGAAGCCTTTACGAGAGAGCCCGCAAGAGATGACGGGTGGTCTATATCGCCCATTTTTCGTATAATCGAAAGGGTTTTCTCGTTGTTCAATGCCCTTAATATCTTCCCGATATCCTCATATCCGAGTTTTTTGTAGATTTTTCTCAGATAAAGCCCGTTTTTTATCTCCTTTCCGACAGTGCTCTGCCATGTCCGCTGGTATTCCATGAGGGTTTTTTTACCGTAATATCCGTTTTTCAGGGCTTTTACAGCTACATTCCCGCATATCTCCGCCGATTTCAGTCCCGGGTAGAGACCGCCGCCCGAAAGAGGCTTGACCTGTGATGCCGCATCACCCACAATCATGACATTATCCGTCACTGTCTTTTTCGAGTACCCTATGGGAATTCCGCCGCCATAGATTGTTACGGACCTTCTTTCGAAGCCTTCGAACCTCTTTTTGAGCGCCTCATAAGGCCTTTCCCCGATTCCGGCGCTCCCTATCAACGAGCCTTCGTCAAGAGGTATCTGCCATGAGAAGAACGAGTTCTCCGGTTCCGGGAAAATTTTCACTTCCTCCGCATCATCTGTTATGTGCGCCTGAAATCCGCTCAGTATCTCGGCAGGCCTGCTCAGTCCGAAAGAACGAGCACTCACGGAATATAGGCCGTCCGCACCTATGAGTATTTTGGCATTAATCTCTGTTTTTTCGCCATCCGACAGCACTTCCACATTTATCCGCCCGTTCTCCCTTGAAAGCCTTTCGACTCTCGTACCCAGAAGGATGTCCGAGCCGTTTTTTATGGAATTTTTCGCAATTTCTTTGTCGAAAATGCTTCTGTCTATGACAAAAACCCTTTCATCGTCCGATTCTACGACAAGTTCGGAACCGGGGGAAACCATCCTCGCTCTTTTCACTCCCCTTATCACCGACTTCTTGCCTGTTCCCGAGATTTCCAGAACTTTCCTGCTAACCAGACCGGAACACTGTACCGGCTTTCCTATTTCCCTGTGCTCCTCAATGATGAGGGCTGAAAAACCTGATTTCGCAACAATCCCCGCTGTTCTGCTCCCTGCCGGACCGCCGCCTATAATAACCGCATCATAGTCCATCGAATCACTTTGGCGTTATGCCCTTCCCGGTTATGGTATATTCCATTATTCCCACCTTTTCGGGGTGGTTCCTGACCTTCTGGATTATCAGGTATCTCTGGAATTCCTTTTCTCTCCTGAGCTTCTCGAGCTCGACTATTATATCGACCACCTCTTCGACGCCGCTCTCGGTCTTGGGTTCGTGGACGCCTTTGAGCATGGTGGCCAGAACTATGCCTCTCTGATACTGGCTGTGGGCTTTAATCGTTCTCAGGGCGGAAATCACATGCTGGGGTTCGTAGTACTCCATAAAGAAATCCAGAGAATCGATTATAACCCTGAACGGCGGTTTCAATTTCGAAATCTCGTATGTTATCTTGGTCAGGAAGTTTATTCCTTTGGAAATCTCATGGGTTCTCAGCCTTTTTATGTCCTTTACGGAGACGCCTTCCTGCCTGTACTTGCTTATCTCGAGTTCCTTCGCAAGCACCTTTTGATAATATTCTTCGCCTATGTTCACTATCGTGATGTTCGGATTCCATCCGAAATGTTTCATGGTGTTCTTGACATCCACATCCCTTTCACTTGTAGTGAAATAGATGACATTTTCCTTTCCAACACCGGCCGCAGCAAACTGCTTTGCGAATAGCTCCGTACCTGATCCCGGAGAACCGTAGACCAGTATTGCAAATCCTTCGGGGATTCCTCCGAGAGAACGGTCCAGTTCCGCCACTCCCGATTCTCTTTCCGCCATTACCACTCCTCCTTCACGTCTATCTTCTCATCACAGACCATGGTGAGCGCTTTCGACATCTCGTCGGAACTCTGCTCCTTGATAGAGAGAACTACGGTATATGCTCCCTTGGACCTCATGTTATTGAACAGAATGTGCATGAACTCCGAGAGTATGCTCAGGCTGTTGTGTATGGCCAGAGAATTTATGGAATCTATGAATATCAGTTTCCCTTTCTTCTTGTCCATTTTTCTCATGAGATATTCCACTTTCAGCATGATGTTCTCCAGCATCGTCGCGCTCTCCACGAAAATGATGTGGCCGTTCGATGCCTGCTGGGTGAGCAGGACACTTGAACCGCAGTCCACGAAATAGATGTTGTCCCGCTTGATATCCAGAAGTTCCATGACATTTATTATGGAATTTGCGGGAAGCGTTGAATTTATGTAGATGACATCCAGATTCTTATGTTTTGGAATCTTTTCGGTTATGACCCGAATCACATCGAAATATGCCTCCGAATTCGCCTCAAGAGCTATCACCGAGCCTTCGGGAAGCTCTTTCAGACTCTCGAAAATCTGTTCTGTTGCGCCCATCACTCACCACCTCCTTTTAACATTGGAACCAGAAGCACGCCTATCGGGGTCAGGTCAAGCACATATTTCGCCCTCGAATGCGTCGTGCCCCTCATTTTTACAACCTGCAGTGTCCTTAAAAGGTCCCCGCGCCTCTCGTAGTTTCCCATGAGTATTATCCCGTCGGCAATGGCCTCTTCAACACCGTATGTGGAGTATCTGGCATCGGAAGGTAGTATCTCGGAAACAAGAAGGCTGGTGCATCCGAGGTCGGACAGCTTCTTTCCGAGTTTAAGTATGAAATCCCTTATCTTCTCTTCTGTCTTCAGCTGGAAACACACGGAGGTCACGGAATCTATGACGAGCCTCTTTATCTTGAGCTCCTTCACTATGTCGCCGAGCGCATCTACCAGCAGGTCTATTTCTTCGAACGAGAACTCGGATTTCTGCAGGCCGAGACGCTCGTAAATTGCGGGCATATCTATGAACATAAGTTTGCCCCTTTTGAGCAGGCTGTCATCGAAGAACTCATAGGGTATGAGGTTCGCAAGAAGTTTCTCCGAGGCCTCGGTCACCGAGAGAAACAGGCAATTCTCGCCGTAAAGAGCACCGTGCACGAGAAACTCAAGACTCGTTGTGGTTTTACCCGTACCGCAACTTCCCGTAATAAGGACCGTGTTTCCGCGGGGTATTCCACCGTTTAAAATGGCATCAAGGGTGTCTATGCCAGTCTTACATCTGTTTCGCTGGCCTTTCTTCGGAAGAGAGAAAACTTTTTCCTGCTTTTCTTCTGGCATGCGAACGCCGATTACCCTTCTGCAATATATCTTTTGTGTTCCGAATAACGGTTGATAAGGATATTCTTAAATAGGTGTTCAAATCTGTCCATCCTCAAAGGAAGGAATGAAAGTGGGCGACATACGAAGACTGGTTCTGGATGTTCTGAAACCACATTCCCCCTCGCTAGTGGAGATATCGAAGAGGCTGAGCGCTCTCCATGGCGTGAGCGGCGTTAACTGCACCTTGGAAGAGGTCGATCAGGAAACGGAAACGATAAAGATAACCATCGAAGGGGACGATCTGGACTTCGAAAAGATAAAGATGAGTCTGGAAGAGTCCGGAGCGGACATACACTCGATAGACAGTGTGGTTACGGGCAAAAGGATAGTGGATGAAGTGGAAACCCCTCAGGACAGATAAACTCTTTAATCCACTCTATTATTTTTTATTATTTCCGCCGCCTTCTTCAGCAGTTTTTCCTTCTTCATATCTGTTTTAACAAGGACCCTGCCGCTTTCCCTCCACCAGAAAGCCGGATATCTGGCATCGTAATCCACCTCGTATTCCAGCCCCATGGATTTAATGGCCCTGGCAATCTCCGGAATCTCCAGATTTTCCACGGCCAGCCCCTTCGGAACCCTGCGCCCCTCGGACCTTTTTCGGTGCAAATCAAAATAAACCGGCCAGAGAACCTTTTTTCTCTCCTTCTTGGAAGGCATGTCACTTCACCAGAACGGCATTTATCGTGCCATCCTGTCCGGGCCTGGAGCTTACCTTGGCATTTCCCACGGATGTCTTCACTATGGCTCCTTTGGTGATTATGTTTCTCTGGACATAGTTCGGATTGGATGGGTTTTCCACCACGCTTATTATCTCGGCTCTTACGACCTTTTTCTTCTTCGGATTCATTACATTCACGTATCTGCCGGAAAGGAGCTTAATCTTGTGATTTCCGCCTCTTCCTCGGGTTTTCTTTAGCCTTCTCTCTCCGAGAACGGTGAACTGCTGTTCGGCACCTATTTCGAACTTTCTCTTCTTTCTGAACGGGCGATATCTTCCGCCCGTGCTTTTCCTTACAGACTTGCCTTGCCATAGAGCCATGCTTTGTGCGTAGAAAGATTTGTTATTTAAGGCTTGCGAGGATGACTGCCATAAATAGGGCTGCAAAGTTATTTATAGCGCTCCGAGATGCAAAAGCGTGAGATACATCGTCGCGATAACCGGAGCATCCGGCGCCATATACGGGATAAGGCTCTTGGAGGAGCTTCCCGGGGAAAAGCACTGCATAATTTCGGACAGCGGGATGAAGATAATGGAGTTCGAGACCGAAAAAGACATCGCATATCTGGAAAAGCTTGCGAAGGTCTATCGGGAGAGCGAGATTGAGAGCTCCTTCGCTTCGGGAAGTTTTCGCTTCGACGCCATGGTAATCGCTCCCGCTTCGATGAACACTGTCGGAAAGATTGCGCACGGAATCGCGGACAACCTGATAACGCGCACCGCTTCCGTTGCATTGAAGGAAAGGCGAAGGCTGGTAATCGTTCCGAGGGAGACTCCGGTGAGCGCGATACACCTGAGAAATCTCACGATTCTCGCTGAAAGTGGGGCGGATATAGTGCTTCCGGCACCTGCATTCTACAACAGGCCGAAGAGCGTGGATGACATGGTGAATTTCGTTATCGGAAGGATTCTGGACCTGCTCGGTATAGAGCACGAACTTTACAAACGGTGGGAAGGATAAGTATTTATAGCGGCGAAGCATATATCATACGGGAAACATGCAACCGTCCTTCAGGGTGTCCGTCATCGCAATGCTGCTCATAGCCGTGCTTCTTTTTCAGATACCCGTATATCCCGCGGAAAATCAGGGGCTTGGCGGAACAAGGGATGACTTGGTTCTCCGTGTGGCACTTCAGGATGATATCAAGACCCTGAACCCTCTCTCGGCAGACGATGTCTGGACATGGCGCGAAACGAGTTCGACAGGGAGAGGGATTTGGAGGAAAGGGAGAGGATGTGCAAGGAATTCCAGCAGACAATCGCAGAGGATGTGCCTTATATCGTGATGGATTACAAAGACGTTTTGGAAACGTACAACAAAAGATTCACGGGCTGGGTTCCGAGATACCTCTCTCAGTCTTACAAGTACTTTCCAAACGGGTATCTGAATTCCGAAGGGGGCTCGCTTCTCAATCTCCAGACACTCGTAAACATCAAACCTGCACCTCAGTCATCATGGGAGCTCTCTCTGTATGTTCCAGATAAGGTAAACGGCGGGGAGGATGTTAAAATAGATGCATACCTCTACAATAAATATACGAACGAACCGATACCGAATGTCGAGATAAGCTTCGAGGTACCAGCGGAAGGCACGCTGAGTTCCAGAACTGCTGTTACGGATGCCGGCGGAAAGGCAGTGGTCGTGTTCACGGCCCCTGTCCCGTATCCGAACACCACCGTATCTCTCACCCTAAAAGCATCTGCCTATGACCAGAATGCGGACAGCGTGGTCCGGGTTCTGAAAAGTGTCACCGTCATTCCTCCACCGCTTCCGGACATCGACCTGAGAATCGAGTTCCATCCAAGGCCTTTACTCACGCTGGAAGACAACCAGACATATACCGTTGAAGTGAGGGTGCTGAATGCGAAAACAGGCGAATATTACGGAGAAGGGAGTTACGGTGAGGATAGAGCGCTCTTAAAATGGAAGGTCTTTCCGGATGATGCGATGATAAAGACGAGATACGAGAACGGAACATGGTATGTCAATTTCACAGGACACGGTTACGGGGAATATACGGTATACGATGTGCAGTTCAATGCCATGTTTTATATGCATTCGGAACTCATTTCCACCGCACAGAGCAATATGAGTGTCCTCGTTCTTGGGGAAAGGGGAGCCAACATTACAAGTCCCCCCGCCGCATCCGAAAACACCGACGAATATTACATTTTAGGAGGAGCCCTAGTTGCCATTGTCCTGATATCCGCATTTGTGCTTCTGAGAAAAAGGAGGAGGGGGAAGGGAAGGCTGAAAAACTATTAAATCCCCCTGCAATACCCTACCGATACCGTGAAAGTCAAACTCATAAGATACACGCCGGAGCCTGAAAAGGTCGTAGCGATGGCCGCAAAGAGCTGCCACACCGTGGATATACCGAAAATGGAGGGTATGAGCGAGAAGGAGATAAAGGCGATAATACGAATAACGAGGGATGCAGGGCATCACAGCGTGATGGAGCATGCGAACTTCACCTTTGCGATAGAGGATGTGTCCCGCGCTCTCACTCATCAGCTCGTGCGCCACAGACTGGCATCCTATTCCCAGCAGAGCCAGAGATATGTGAATCTGGAGCCTCTCGAATATGTAGCACCTCCGACGGTTCTCAGCAATGAGAAAGCCAGAGAGAGATATACGGAGGTCATGGAATACATCGAACGGAGCTATCACGAACTCGTCGAGCTCGGGATTCCTCTGGAGGATGCGAGGTACATACTTCCTAATGCGGCGCATACGAACATAGTGGTCACGATGAACGCCCGCGAGCTCTGGAACTTCTTCACCCTGAGAACATGCATGAAAGCCCAGTGGGAGATTCGCACGATGGCGTTCATCATGCTCAAACAGGTCAGGGAGATTGCACCTACACTGTTCGATAAAGCAGGCCCGGCCTGTCTGAGAGGCCCATGTCCGGAAGGAGAGCACGAATGCGCGGAGCGGATGAGAAAAGGGCTTTTGAAGGGGGCGAGAAAATAGAGCTTAAAGAGGAGAAGGTGGACAGGTATCTGGAGATAACAAGGAGAGCGCTCCAAAAAGTCAAAATAACCGCTCCGGAGCCGTCCCATGCAAGAAAGATAGCGGACGACTTCCTCAATATGGCACGATCATACTACAGCGATGCGCTCCACTTCAGGGAAAATGGGGACCTGATAAATGCATTCGCAGCCGTTAACTACGCGCATGGATGGCTTGATGCGGGTGCAAGGCTCGGGCTCTTCGATGTCGGGGGAGACAGCAAACTGTTCACGCTGAGTGAGTGAGTGAGTTGGAGAACCGTAATTTGCTAATTGTAATTTGCTAACCGTAATTGGGGAACAAATATATCGATAAAAAATATAAAGAATAGGAAAGGGTTTAGAAGTGTCTATCCTTTGCTCTTATTGCAACACCCAGTATAATAGGTATTGATACAAGAATAGCAGAGGAACAGGTAGAAGAACTGCCGGAACTACTAGATGAGCCTGCATTTTTGTCTGAAATCGACAAAGTGTATGTAATGTTGCTCTCCTCGCTCGATGGCTTTGGATATATTGTGATTAGAAGTGTATCATCTTTCGTAGAGATATATGTAACAGAAAACGATGTCCCACTGTTGGTCTGCATACCTAATGAGCCACTATTTTTTCCAAAAGCGACAAGAACAACCTCCCCACCTACAGCATTTATTTCGATTTTCAATTCTTCGCTCTCTTTTACAGGCGTAGAATAAACATCTTTTTGGTCTGTTGGGGAAAGTGTCCCACTATATGTTCCTTTGGTGATGCTTTCAGCATTATTAGGGTCATCATTCGGTTCTACATCTCCCATCGCAAGCGTTGCCATAGGTGCTATCATGGATATGAGCACCAATACTGCCAATATTTTCCCTATTTTCATGTTATTACCTTTCCTGAGTTGTATAACTCACAGCCCGCATATACAATCTCATATATCAATTTTTCCTATTTT
>WALJ01000170.1 GCA_015522885.1 Thermoplasmata archaeon | reverse complement strand
TTCAGGTTCTCGATGGCCTCTTCTATCGTCCTTCCCTGACTGACAGTTCCGACCTCGGAGCATTCCGCCACATACATGTCTTCTTCCCTGCGGATTATTGCGGTAAAGGTTGCCATCATATCACCGAATAAAGAGAGCTTTCGGATTATATGGAGGCTGGGTAGGAGAGGAGTTGGGGAGGAAGGTTAACGTTTCCAGCATAAAAGAAGTTTTTGCGAAGCAAAAATTTGGGGAGTGCCAGAAGGCACGAACCTTTTATGCTGTGTCAGGCGAAGGCAGGTTCTCTCTGCCATGTGTTTCCTTGCTAATTATCACCTTTTCTACTGGACCTTGGGAATATGTGTATGGTTTAGTAATGCTTACGTCAATACCGACTCCCCATCGCCCAGCCATATTAATCAGTTCTTCGCCTTTTCTGGCCATCTTAGGTTTTGAAGTTGCTCTCCATTCTTTTTCTATTTTCATGGTTATACCTCTTTTTTCCATCCATAATTGAACACAAAGTGTTCAAATCCAGCTTGTGGCAAGGATTGAATAAGTTGTTGTACCGTAACTTGAACAGCATTATTTAAAGATTTCTGAATGACAGCACTAACTATTTGTTGTATTATGGTATTAATTTGTTGCTGACTGAGATTTGGTGGTAAATTAGGAATATTAATCGTAGGTAGATTGAGATTGGTAAGGTTTATATTTACCTGTGGGGGTACCTGTCTCAATCTTCTCACACGTAGATTTTTTTTACAAATATCGAATCTGTTAAGGCTCTCCACACAAGCGAGATTTAAATCCGTCCAAGCATGCTCTTCTAAATTATTAGAGATAAGATACTCTTCTGGTTTAAAGGGATCTTCAAGGTGAAATAGCTCTCTATATTCCTCATAGAGTGCCCAAAGTTCACTGGCAATACCCGCCTCTTCAGCAGTCTTAACTTGCTTGAGCCCTATATATTTCAAAGCTTCGGTTCGGCTAATAGCATGGTTATGTGAATAAACCTCTGAGGAAATTCTCTTAATAATCTCATGATTCTCTTCTTCACTAAATGGATTTGCTCTTGTGCTCAATAGCCGCAATGCTACAAGTTTGGTTTCCTCAAGGAGCCTGCTTACCATGCCCAATGCCAAAGGATGTACGTGATTTGTAAGCAATTCAAACCCTTTCATTTTCTCATCTGGCCTTTCACAGCCCACCTTTTCCAGTAAGGAAAAATATCCCGTGACATCCTCCACGGAGATAGGTAACCTCTGATGAGAATCTTTCTCTGTTGGGTTATATGGTCCACTACTTATGGTTATGTCAATTGGACCCAATTCTGCTTTTTTTGTCATTACAATTTCATCTGCTCCTAGTGCAATTACAGTTGCTGCACTGTGTGCCCTATAAGGTATTAAAACACTAAATGAGCCTTCCTGAGAATACTCTCTGAACATGGAAACAATAGCCCATGGTACATCACTTTGACCACCGCGGCTGTATATGAAGAAGTCTAACTTTGCTCGCTCTTCTTCTTTTAGGGCTAAAATATGCTCATGGATTAACGAAACTACATCACCCATAATTTGGACGCTAAGACCTGGTCTATCACTGGTAACATAGACGATGACTTTTGAACCACGTTTCTTCTCAATTTCTCGAATTATCTTTTTTCTCTTTTCTCTTGACATTTTATAGCCTCCTGCTTAAGCCTAACTCCCCCATATCCGAACCTTTGTTCACATATATTTTCGATTTAGTGTAATATCCGAGCTCATTTTCGTATATCCTACCATTTGGGTGTAGGTGTTTTTCACTCCTTATTTTCATCATCTCCTTCTATGGTATATGAGTAAGTCTCGATTGCTTGCACGGGCATATCTCTCTACCTTTTAACTTTTTCTTATGTCCTTACAAATACCTCTTTTTCACATGTATCCTTGGAGCGCTCCCCCTCTCCTCCCCTTGTTTTCCCTGTCCTCTGTTTTCAGCGAAGTGCGGCGCTCGGCCTCCGGAGCCTCACTGTCCTATACTTCAATCCTCACTACTCCCTTCATGACCTTCTCCGTTATCTCTTTCGGAGCTATCTTTTCCTCCTCCTTCAAGATGTCCTTCGGTCTCGCGCCGATGCTCGGCTTCTTCGGCACTATCGTACAGCTCAGCGACTGCTATTCAGAGACACCGACATAACGATGTTAACTTATCGCCTAAACTATAAGTTTATAGTCGCCGACCTAACTTTTGTTAACTTATATCTTTGATAGACATCTTTCCTCCGGTCGGCGACCGCTAGTCAGAGACTTCATTAGTTTAGAAGCTTATGTCTCTGACTATGGAAGCTTATGTCCCTAACCGCAATTTCCGAAGACATGGCAAAGAATTTTATATGAATATGTCTGTGAGTTCCACTTCCCACGGTGATTCCATGAAGACCGCTGTAATTGCTCTTGGCGGGAATGCTCTCCTCAAGCCCGAAGACAGGGGCACCTATGAAGAACAGATGAGGAATGTAAGGGAGAGCGTCAGGCATCTTGCGAGCATAATAGAGATGGGATATGACGTGATATTCACCCACGGCAACGGACCGCAGGTCGGTAATATACTGCTCCAGAATGAAGTCGCATCGAAACGGGAGATACCTGCCATGCCTCTGGATGTCTGTGTTGCCGAGTCTCAGGGTCTTATCGGATATATGATACAGCAGGCTCTCACGAACGATCTGAGAAGGAGGGGAACGGAGCGCTCCGCTACCTCTATGATAATTCAGGTGCTTGTCGATGAGCATGACCCTGCCTTCGATAATCCGACCAAGCCGATAGGTCCTTTTTACAGCGAAGAAGAGGCGAAAACATTGATGAAAGAGAAAGGCTGGACAATAGTAGAAGACCGGGCCAGAGGAGGATGGAGGCGCGTCGTACCATCACCTGAGCCAATAGACATAGTTGAGAAAGAGGCGATAAAGCGCCTGATATTCGGAAAAACACCGGGTGAAATAGTAATAGCCGCAGGTGGCGGCGGAATACCGGTCATAAGGACCTCCGAAGGATACCAAGGAGTGGAAGCTGTCATAGACAAGGACAGGGCTTCCGCGCTCCTCGCAAAGATAATAGGAGAAAAGCTCTTTATAATGCTCACAGCGGTGGATAATGTCTATATCAACTATGGGAAACCCAACGAAAAGCCTCTGGGGTATGTATCTTTGGGGGATGTGAAAAGATACTTTGCCGAAGGCCATTTTCCTCCCGGAAGTATGGGCCCGAAGATAGAGGCAAGTATAGATTTTCTGGAAAACGGCGGGGAAGAAGTGATAATAACATCGCCGGAGAACCTTGAGAAGGCAATAAAGGAAGGAAAGGGCACCCACATCATCAGGGGTTAACGGCGCAGACGCAACCGCAGGATTTTTAAGGTGGGTGTTGTTCCCACAAATCTTGAAAGCGGGCTTTCCCCACCAATCCTTCGGGCTTCGGAAAAACCGGTAAAAGGAACAGTGGGCTTACAGCCCACTTAGAAAATCGTCCTCGCCTCCTTGGCATGGAGTGCCTAAATCTCTTAAATAACAGCAATGGGCCGATAGATCAGCTCGGAAGACATGGTCTCTTATCCTCAAGAGACCTGCTCGGAAAATGCGTTGCATTTTCCTCATCGCCTCCTTGGCATGGAGTGCCTAAATCTCTTAAATAACAGCAATGGGCCGATAGATCAGCTCGGAAGATCGCCTCCTTGGCATGGAGGAGGCCGCGGGTTCAAATCCCGCTCGGTCCACTCTCTCGCTATGCTCAGTCGTGGACCTTGCTACGACCTTTTTCTTCAAAAAGAGGCTGACTCGTAAAATTCCTCCGGAATTTTTCTCGTCCCGCTCGGTCCACTTCTTTGTTCTATGAACCACAGACCTCGCTTCGTCTCTTTTCTGGCAAAAAGAGGCTGACTCGTAAAATTCCTTCGGAATTTTCCTCGTCCCGCCGGTCCATATCTGACAGTCATCCCAATCCTATGCTTTTTTTGCTCCTTCTCTAACTTTCACGGCCACTCC
>WALJ01000169.1 GCA_015522885.1 Thermoplasmata archaeon | reverse complement strand
CAACTCTTTCTTCTTTTTCTCCAATATATCGAATTTCGAGTCCCATCTCGAATATATGTCTTTCAACTGTTCTTCCATACGGTCTCTTTCCTGTTTCATAACGGAGACCTGCATTTCAAGTGCTTTTTTCTCCCCTTTCTCCTCCATAAGCTGGCGCTCCAGTTCGGCCATTCTCTCCTCAAGCATATCTTTCTCTTTTTCTATTTCCGCCGTCCTTTCTTCTATGGTGGGAGCCTCGTTTTCCACATCTCTTTCAAGTTTCTCCGCTTCATTTCGCAGATTTCTGGACTCGAGTAATGCCTCTTCATATTCTCTGAATATCTCGACCAGTGCTGTCGGATTGGATTTCAACCACAGTATTATTCCATCCACGACCTTCGAGAACCTATTTTTGTATTTCTCTTCCAGCGCAGTTATTATAGAATTGCTTACATCAGTATTATTCTTCCACGTACTCCTCAGTGAGCTGAGATAGGAATACTGCTTTTCCACAGCCTCTTTTATGAGCGAATAGAGTTCTCCTTTCTTCCTTATCTGGTCGGCAATCTCCTCCGCTGTCAGGTTGTATCTGTCGAACTCGGAGAACCTTTCAAAATCCCTCATCGCAGCAACCGTTCCTTCGGAGAATGTTCTTCTGATGTCTTTTATTATGTATTCGTATTCCTTTGCATCCTCCGGGTACTCTTGGGAGAACTTCGCATATCTGTTCAATATCGCCAGCACTAACTTCAACTTCGCTCCGTCGAAAATTCCTCTTCTCCTTTCTTTGGTCTGCTGGCTGCAGGGCATATCGCAGGACATGCAGAGGTCCTCGAAGTCATCTCTATCTCTCGAAACCTTGTTGTATATCTCCAGAAGTTTCTCGAAATCTCTCCTTTCCAGGTCCCTGACCTGATAATTTCCCCAGATATTCTTGGCTTCCGATCTTATTTTCTTACATTTTTCAAGATTTTCAGACATTTTTTCACCTTCTTTCCTTTTTAAGGCTTTCTTTATAGCTTTCAAACTCTTTTTTCATTCCTTCTTTAATCGTTTTGACACCTTCGGATCGCCCTTCTACTATGAGCCAGACATCCGTTTTTTCACCGTCCGAAGTGTATTTAAGAGATATATCGGCCAGACCTTTCTTTGTATGTATTCTATACCTCTCGAATCCGCCGAGCCTTCCCCTGTAATTGCCTCTTTTCCGAACTATGAGATAGTTGATGAACTGCCTCACGGTTTCTGTGTCTGCATAGAAAGTCTCTCTTATCTCTTCTTTTATACTTTCAACTTTTATCTTCTTTTCCGATACGGTATACAGCTTTATCTTTTCTTCCGGTATCTTTCCGAAGAGTTCCTTCGTAAATGGGTCAAATGCGGAATCATCCACTTCGATGACCACGTCCTTTATCCTTCTGACCCCGTATTTGGCTATCAGATACTCTATTTTCTTCCTCTCTGCGTCATCGTCATAGCCTACTATTATTAGGTACATATTCCCAGATAAACAATGCTCCTATTTAAACTTTTTGAAAATACTCCTATTTGGAGATTACGTCAAATTCCTGATGTGGAAGAAAGCTCATAATTATAGTCGCCGACCTAACTTTGTTAACTTATATCGCCGGGTAGATGTCCTTCCTTAGCTCGCCTCGCCTTCTTTTAGAGGGTTAGACAAGGAGTGATAACTCCGAGCTTTACTCCTGACAAGGGGTAATAGTCAGGAGAATTCCTCTGTAATTCTCCTTCGTGACTACCAGTCAGAGATACCATTAGTTTAGGAAGGGCCTCTGACTATATATTCTTATTTTGGGTGCTAGAATATACGGTTTCTTTTACTGATATATAGGGAAGGGAACAATGCTCTCTCAAGTTTTTATTTGTTTTTATGCTTAACCCACCGACGGCCCATATAAACATATTTTAGATTATAATATGCAAATGAAAAACCCAACCGCAGCAAGATGCGGGGTATACTAATAAAATATGAAACAGACGAAGAAAAAACGAAATATATCGAAAAATTAGACAAATGGGAGAAATTCGGTTTCCCAACGGAACACCTGAGAAAACTGATGGACGAAGATATGGAAGAATTCAAAGAAGTGTTTGAAAAGACGAGAAGACAGCTGGAGGATTGAATAATTGACCATATAAACAAAAATATCCTTTGTATTGTGTTCATTCTTCTAGAGATGGAAGATTAAAAATAGCACCGCCTCACAGAGACTTATTCTACTTATATATAATATTTTAATATAATTTATAACTATTAAAAATTAACATGAGAAAATTTAATAAAGCCCCTGTTCATAATCCTGAAGATGGCAAAGAAAGAGATATATCTTGTCGGCCTTCCTAACAGCGGAAAGCGAACCCTTCTTTCCCTTCTGGCTTACACCGCATCTCATAACTCAAGCTTCGGTATGAATATGGAAAAGGGTTCCAGGACAATAACGGATACCATAAGCTCCTTAACTCAGGGTAAGTGGCCCGATGATGACGGAGGGGACATAGCCTTCGATATAAGCTATAAGAAGTCTTTCTTCAAAAAAACATACCGATTTTCTCTGGAAGAGATAAAAGATGTCAATGACCGAGTTTCCATGTACTTCTCTCTGAAAGCTTCCGGATTGATTTTTGTAATTGATTCTACAAAAGAAATCACCGAGCAGGGCAGAAATTTGGGAACCATGATACTGAATATGGAAAAGATTTTGAGCGGCGAGCCTTTTCCTCCTTCGATGATAGCGATAACTAAGTGTGAGAAGAAGAATATCGAAGACCCGATAGCATGGATTGAAGAGAACTATCCGATTTTTATAGGTGAAGTGAAAGGAAAGGCGAGAGCGTGGATTGCCTATCCCGTAAAGATATATACTGAAAACGGCAACCCCGCTAAACCACTGATGGTGGACGGTCCCGATATGATGCTCTCGTGGATTGCGGATAAGGTGGGGGTGAACAGGTGAGATCCCTTATAAAAGGATTAAATATTGGAAAGAATTCAAAGAAACAGATTCTCGACATTCTGAAAGAGATAGACAGGAATATAAACATAATATTTAGAGATAATGAATATATAAAGAATGGATTCTATTCTGATTACAGAAGGGTGACCAGAGATGGATCGTTGGTAGGTTATATAATGATTTGTTCGAAGATAATAAAATCTATGCCTGCCGGAGGAATAATGCGCGGGCGTCTGTATTCCAAAACTCTAAAACTTACGGAGATGCTTTTCAAGGTTGTAGGAGATTCCAGATTCAAGACACTTGAAAAGAATCTTAGAGAAACAATGAAAAAAAAGGTATCCATAGACCCGGAAAGGGTTCTTATGGAGATTAGAGCATCTAGACTGGTAAAAGGAGAAGGGAGCATATGCGGGCTAACTATAAAAAATAGAAATCCTATAAAACTGTCGATTAATGTGAAAGAAATAAAATCTCAGAGCGCTGAGATAACTGTTTCCGGGGGTGAATTTAACCTTAGGCCTGGAGAGTCGGGAGAGTCTCAGATTCTCATCATTCCCCATGTTTCTGGGAAAATAATACTGGATGTTGATTTGCAACTCAAACATGAAGATATGGAAAGTAAGCTGGAGCATCATTTTGAGGTTCCTGTTCTGGAAAAGGCACCTGAGCCTGAGATTTCAGAATCGCCGCATGAAACAGGAGTTAAAGTTCAGATTCAAACATCCTCTGTAGTTAATATAGATATAGGGCATCTGATAAAAAGAGGGAGGCCTGATGAGTGGCTGAAATTGATAGAAGAACTGGTCGATAAGGAGGAAAAGATAGACCTCTCCGCCCATTCTCAAGGAGGGCTATCCACTTATGAAGAAAGAGGTTACAGAAACCTCCTCCTGAGCGCTCTGATTGTAAATCAGTCGCAGATATATCCTAAAGAAGTATTGTCAGCAATCAAAGGAGATTCTTTCACCTCTAGAAATCTAGAACTTCTCATGGACCTGATAAGAAAAAAGAAACTATCCATGGAGCCTGCGAGTTCGGATGCAGGGTATATACGAGAAGGGCTTAACATAATTACCGGAAATTATGAACTCTCACCCACGGAAAAGAAAAAAATAAAAGAATGGAGTATAAATCTACCAGAAAGAGGAAATATAAAGGTCAAGAGGAGCGTTTTGAAGGACGATACCGGAAGGGCTAAAAAGATAATTTTTCAAATAGAAGAATGACTAAATGTACACAAAGTCCCTTTTATCCGAAAGTTTTTTGTTATAGGCCTCTTTTATGTCTCTCTTTTTTCCATGTTATATTCTGTTATTAGTGTCTATTCCATATAATTTTATTAATATGTCCCACAACTTGCTATGAGCGAAATCTTCGTTTCCCCCTCCTTTGAAAGGAAGATTATAGTCAGAGACATAACCTTCTAAACTAATGAGGTCTCTGACTGGTAGTCGTGAGAGAGAATTCCGTAGGGGTCCTCACGACTATTACTCCTTTTCAGGAGTAAAGCTCGGAGCTACCGCTCCTCGTTAAGCCTCCTCCTAGAAGAGGGCGAACTGACCTGATAAAAAGCCATTTGCACAAATCATAAGTTAACAAAGTCAGGCCGAAGACTATAAATAAATGGAACGGGTAATAGTATCATGGCAAGCGAAGTGGAAAAAAAGCTAGATGAAGTGCTTTACAAGCTTGAGAACATAGAGAAACTGTTGGCGATAGGTGAAGCGCTCCCCGAAGAGGACGAACTCAGGGCAATAGAAGACTATCTGAAGAGAAAGAACAGGGGGGAAGTCGAAATGGTGCCTCTGGAGGAAGCTCTGAATGAGCTATGAAGTTTTTATGGAAAAGAAGGCTACAAAGGATATGAAAAATATACCGGAAAAGGAAAGGGACAGAGTTAAGCGGGATATCAGGGCCCTGCGGGACTTTCTGGACCATCTAGACATCAGGAAGTTATCCGGTTTTCATAACAAATACAGAATAAGAAGCGGAAAATGGCGCATAATAATGGAAATAGGGAATAAAAGGATAGTCGTAATCAATGTTCTGTCGAGAAAAACAGCCTATCGAAAATAGGAGGTTCCCCTAAAGAGTTTTCAGGGCGCCCTGTTTTGCTTCCACCCCCAGCCCGTTCCCATATATACTCAGAAATCCGTCCTCGAACAGAATTCCCTCCGCAAGGTCATCTTTCAGCAGGAACTGTGAATCGAGGTCAGCGTAGCTTATCTCGGGAAATGCCATTGCGAAGTGGAGCGCGGCGGCAACCGTCAGGGATGTTTCTCCCATACAGCCTACCATGATGTCCAGACCGTGCTTTTCTGCGATTTCCCTCACCTTTGTCGCTCTTCGAATGCCTCCGAACTTCATGAGCTTTATGTTTATGCCCCCGGCTATGTGCTCTTTGGCAATTCTTTCAGCGAATTCGATGTTCTTTGCGGATTCATCGGCGAATATCGGGATTTTTGCCCTTTCGCTCAGCTCTTTAAGACCATCAAAATCATCCCATTTAACCGGCTGCTCGAAGAAGAGATAGCCGTTTTCTTTTAGTATTTCCGCTGCTTTTAGGCCTTGTTCCACAGAGTATCCCTGATTCGCATCGGCCCAGAGTTTCACATCCCTTCCGACAGCATCCCTCACCGCCTCTATTCGTTTCATGTCTTCATCAAAATCCAGCCCTATCTTGACTTTGAGCGCTCTGAAACCCGCATCAATGTATTGGAGCGCCTCCTCAACGGTCTTTTCCATACCTTCTATTCCGAGGGTTATGTCCGTCAGCATCCGCTCCCTCGGTCTCGTTCCGTATTTCTCGGAGAGATATTTGTAAAGCGGCATCCCATATTCTCTTGAAAAAAGGTCGAAAATCGCTATGTCGAAGGCTGCCATGGCAGAGGGATGCTTTCCTATGAGATCTTCCGCCTCGATTACCGCCTCTTCCGGAGT
>WALJ01000168.1 GCA_015522885.1 Thermoplasmata archaeon | reverse complement strand
TCCTAGCTGTAAACGCTGCAGGCTTGGTGTTGGGGCTCCTTCGAGGGGTCTCAGTGCCGTAGCGAAGGTGTTAAGCCTGCTGCTTGGGGAGTACGGCCGCAAGGCTGAAACTTAAAGGAATTGGCGGGGGAGCACAGCAACGGGAGGAGCGTGCGGTTCAATTGGATTCAACGCCGGAAAACTCACCAGGAGCGACTGGTACATGAAGGCCAGGCCGATGACCTTGCCTGATTTCCAGAGAGGTGGTGCATGGCCGTCGTCAGTTCGTACCGCAAGGCGTTCTCTTAAGTGAGATAACGAACGAGACCCTCACCCCTATTTGCCACTCGTCTCTCTGGAGATGGAGCACTATAGGGGGACCGCTGGCGCTAAGTCAGAGGAAGGAGAGGTCAACGGTAGGTCAGTATGCCCCGAATCCCCTGGGCTACACGCGCGCTACAAAGGACGGGACAATGGGCTGCAACCCCGAGAGGGGGAGCCAATCCCGAAACCCGTTCGTAGTCCGGACTGAGGGTTGTAACTCACCCTCACGAAGCTGGATTCCGTAGTAATCGCGGGTCAACATCCCGCGGTGAATGTGCCCCTGCTCCTTGCACACACCGCCCGTCAAACCATCCGAGTTGGGCGCGGATGAGGGTGCCTCATTCGGGGCGCTCGAATCTGCGTTCAGCGAGGGGGGTTAAGTCGTAACAAGGTATCTGTAGGGGAACCTGCAGATGGATCACCTCCTAAGAAATAAAAAAAGCGGCTATTGAGCACCTAAATCTCTCATCGAACGCAGAATTCATTTACTCGTATCGTCTATCGCTTCTCCGTATCTTTTTTCGCTGTGCCTCAGCCTCTTTCTTTTCGGAGACACATACATTGTTATGAAGAATATCGAGACAGAGTAGAATACTATCAGAGAGCCCGGGGGCAGAAAGGTGAAGAAACCGGAGCTTACCACACCGCCGACAGCGGATATTTCCGCAAAAGCTACGGAAATGAGGAGCATATTCCCTATTTTATGGGTTATCTGGTGAGCGGCGGCGGCCGGCGCTGTTATCAGGGCGAAAACGAGTATGGCACCCACAGTGCTCATTGAGGATACTATCGTTATCGCAATAAGAGACAGGAGAACGTAAAATATGAGGGAAACAGGCAGACCCATAGCCAGAGCCATGTCCTCGTCGAATATTATTGCCTGAAACTCTTTGAAGAAAAGGAATGAAACAGCTATAACGAGTATCGCCATCAATGTAATGAGAATCATGGAATCCCATGTGGTTCCCAGTACATCTCCGAAGAGATAGGAATAAGCCTCCGAATTGTACCCCGGAATCAATTTTATAAATACTATCGCCAGAGCCATCATGAAAGAGAAGAGCATTCCTATGGAGACATCCTCTCTCAGATGTCCTTTTCTGGTTGTGTAGCCGACTCCGAAACTCATAGCGAGAGAGAACAGGAGCCCCATCAAGAGAGGGTTAATTCCTACAAGTATCCCGAATACCGCACCTGCGAACGCGGAGTGTGCGATGCCCGCACCCATGAACGAGAGGCCGCGCATAACGACGAATATACCGACTATTCCGCAGGCCAATGCCGTGAGAACAGCGGAGATGAGCGCTCTCTGCATAAACGGGTATGAAAAGATGTCAGTGAACATGATGGTCACTCACTATGACGCAGGGTTTTCCTTCGGATTCGACTATCCTCACCGGAACCGAGTATACGTTTTCAAGGATATCCTGCCTGCAGACCTCGGAGAACGGGCCGAAAGCCACGACTTTTCCTTTGAGATACATTATTCTGTCCGCAACGGACGATATGGAATTGACATCGTGGGTCACAAAAAGAATGGTGAGACCCTTTTCTCTGTGTAGTCTGTCTATGAGTCTCACTATGTTCTCCTGAGATTTGACATCCAGCCCTGTGGTGGGCTCGTCCAGAAGCAGTATCTCGGGCTCCTGAACCAGAGCTCTTGCTATGTATATCCTCTGCTGCTGCCCGCCGGAAAGATGACCGAAGGGTTCGTTCCTCATCTCATACATTTCCACATCTCGAAGTGCCCTTTTTGCGGCCTCGTAATCCGCTCTTTTCGGGCGTTTCAACAGCCCTATCTGCCCGTACCGACCCATAAGAACAACCTCTTTCGCCAGAACAGGCATCTTCGGGTTCATGTATGTCTTCTGAGGGACATAGCCCATTTTCTTTCTTATCTCGGTCAGATGCGAGAAAAGCTCCTTTCCGAAGACATTAATATGGCCTTCCGTCGGCCTCACCATGCCGAGCAGCGCCTTCAGAAGCGTTGTCTTTCCGGAGCCGTTGGAACCGATTATTCCGATGAACTCGCCTTCTTCGATATCAAAGTTCATGTGATTCAGAACCATTTTGTCCTCGTATTCGACCGCGACATTACAAAATTCTATGGCGCTCACCAGTCCCCCCTCCGCATCTTCAGTATCTCGTACGTCTCGATAACGGAAAGCACCAGAAGTGCCAGAAATCCGATGGAAAGCAGGCCTATCTGGGAATTCACCGAATCTATCTTCGAGTTCATCATGTTGATGTTTTTCTGATTCTCGGCATTTCTCAGACCCGAGGAGAGCGCCTGAGCATTGTACAACAGAAGGTCTTCGTAGGTGTTTATCCCCATTACACCCAGAAGCGGGGTTCCGGTTACCACAGGTGCTCCGGTATCGGAGGATATCTGGTATATCACCGGCAGATTTACCTGAGCCATCGCGATGACAACATCGGCTTTTCCGCTCTTTATCTCCTCTTCCATGCGCATGACATCACCGGTATCAGGTACTTTTCCCGGACCCGCGGACACGGTATCCACCTCGCTTATATTGAAGCGGCTCAGAAAATAGGAGAACGCAGGTGTCTGGGTTATCACGCCGTTACCCGAATAAGAAGAGAGCATCTCCCCTATCCTTCTCTCCGTGGAGTTGAGTTTTTCCAGATACACCGCCAGATTTTGCCGGTAATCTCCCGCGTTGTTCGGGTCGATTTTTTGAAGAGCGCTCGCAATCTCTCCCGCGATAATCTTTCCGTTTTCAGGGTCCATCCACACATGAGGGTTGTCCCCTATTTTCACGCACCCATCCGATGCCACAAGTATTTTTTCCGCCGGTAAATCAACGGTCAGGTCTCCGGCCCACGGTTCCAGTCCCATCCCCATCTCTACGAAGAGATCCGCATTTTCCACGGAAGTCCTGTCTTCGGCGCTGGTGGAATACGTGTGCGGGTTCTCAAGCCCCGTGACCAGACTTTTCACGCTCACATGCTCACCCCCAATCTGGTTTACCATATCTTCGAGGACATTTATTGTAACAACGACATCTACGGTGCCATCTGCGGCAATGGCGGGAGATGCAAGTGCGAAGAGTGTTACGAACACGAACAGCAGGGCGATGCTCGGTCTCGGTTCCATGATTTAAAATGGCGGGCAACTCTTATTTAAAACTTACCTGTGTCTTAATAAAGTTTATTTAGGAGAAGCACTTTCCTTAATAACATGATAGTGAGCATGTCCATTGACGACGAGCTTCTGAAGAGGTTCGACGAGGCCATAAAGACGAAAGGCTATTCCACGAGGTCGGAAGCCATGAGAGAGCTCGTAAGGACGTTCATAACGGACTACGGGTGGAATTCCGGTGAATGCAAGAGCATAGCGGTCATCACGCTTCTCTACGGCAGGGATGTCAAGAAATACGAACTCATGAAGATACAGCACAGGTACAAAGAGATAGCCACCATGCTGCACACCCACATAGACCCTGTGAACTGTTTGGAAGTATATGTCATAAAATCGACCGGAGAGCGAATAAGGGAACTGTTGAAGGAGTTCAGGGGACTGCAGGGTGTGAAGGTGGTAAAATTCGTGAAGAGCGCATGCGAGGTTTAGAAATTATAGTCGTCGACATTATTACTTTAGAAGGTCATGTCTCCGACTATAAACGGAAATCTCTATTCCAATAATGGAAGCACTTCGGATAGGGAGAAAGAGCCTTGCGGATATAGCGGAGAAAGTCTCCGAGCTCAGGGACGATATGGATGCGATTCTGGAGGAGCTGGAGATACTTCTGGACGGAGACTTGACGGAATCCATCAAGAGAGGAGAAAGGGACATCAGAGAGAGCAGAACCCATTCCTTCGAGGAGTTCAGAAAAGCGGTGGAAATGAAATGAATGTTTCTTCGTAGCAATGTTTTATTATATGGGGGATGGGGGGGACTTTTGCCTGAAACCGTCCCTGTATGCGGGGACACTCTTTCTATTTTTCATTCGATGATTGCCACTTATTCCAGCAGGAACTTCCAGAGAGGGAGCAGTTCGATGCCGTCCATCTTTTCCTCCCTTGTTTTCGTTATCATTATCTTCGAGCGGTATCCTTTCAGGGCTTTCATGTTCCGTATATCGCTGTCATCCGTGTCATCCCTGTATTTTGATTCCCACGCATTTCCCTTTCTCACGAAATCCACCTCGAAATCGGATGAGCGGTGATATCGCAGTTCTCCGTTCTTTCTGAGTTTCAGATATACGAGATTCTCGACTATTGCTCCGAGATTCACTTTTTCTGTCAGAACGCAGAAGAAGCCGGTATCGGCGAGGAAAATCTTCCGGGGAGATGCCTTTCTTTCGGATATCTTCCCCTCACGCTCTATCGGATGAAGGAGGTTAGCCTCCGTGAACAGGGAAATTATCCTGCTCACATCGTCCTTCGAGATTCCGAGAACTCTGGATATCTTTCTCACGCTCATCGGAGAGCCTACGCTCTGAGCGATGAAAGACAGGGTATCCGTGAGTTTTTCCGGATTTCTTATTCCATGGGCTCCGGCAACATCTCTGTAGATTATCGTATCCAGAAGCGACTGAAGGTAATTCATATCCCCTGTTTTCACATACTCGGGCATCCCTCCGGTGATGGCGTACTCTTCGGCCAGAGACGGATAAAGATGGGAATCCGCCGGAGATATGTTTTTTCCTTTGAAGATGAGAAATTCCCTGAAATTCAGCGGCGAGACCCTTATCAGCCTCTGCCTCCCCGTCAGATACGGGCTTTTCATGATTATGTCGAGACTTGCGGAGCCCGATGCGTATATCTTTGCATTTCCCATATCGTATATGTTTTTCAGCTGAATCTCATAGTCCTCCTTCGTGTGGACTTCATCGAGGAACAGATAGACGAAATCAGCGTGCCCGAGAGAATGTATCTTTCTGTACTCATCAACTATTTCAAGGATACTGTGGTCTTTTAGGGCGATATTATCCAGAGAAACATAGAATATCCTCCTGCTTTCCACGGTTTCAAGCAATCTCCCTATGAGCTGGTACATGAGCGTTGTTTTCCCTACCCTTCTGAGGCCGGTCATCAGTACGATGTCCTTCGAATCCCTGAGATTGTGGAGCAACGGGAGATACTCCTTTCTTTCTACCCCCGGAGCCTCGAATTCTCCGGTCCACCATGGGTTCGACCTGTAAAGTATCTCTTCCATATATCTCCTTAAAAAGTGCTAGTATATAAAGGTGTCCTTACATGAGAGGACACTTTTGCCTGAAACCGTCCGTGTATGCGGGGACACTCTTTCTATTTTTCGGAGAGCGCTCTTCTTATCTTCTCCACGCTCATCGCACCCTTTCTTATGATTTTCAATCCCTCGGTGATGTCGATTATCGTTGACGGTTCCCCGTATTTCGGTTCCTCTCCTTCGATATAGATTACGGAATCCCCGAACAACCCCTTTATCCCTTCGATTTCATTTACAGGTTCATCTCCGTGTATGTTTGCGCTCGTCGAAATCAAGGGTCCGCAGTTCTCAAGGAGTTCGAGGGCGGTGCGGTTATCTGGAACTCTTATCCCGATCTTCCCGTTTTCCGTTATGTATCTCCAGTTTCCCTTTGCCTT
>WALJ01000167.1 GCA_015522885.1 Thermoplasmata archaeon | reverse complement strand
ATGTTCCCACTACGGAACCGCCGGAATCATAGGCCGTTATTTGCAGTGATATGTCCAGTTCTCTTGTATAGTTATTCGTAAAGGAATAGTCCACATATGCCGTGTTAAGGTCGCTATAGAGATTGCCCATAACAAGCCCGTCGAATGGAGCACCCCAGTCATATACCGCAGAATATGTGAAACGCATGCCGGATTGACTCGTTATCTCCGCTTCTATTGGAATTTCCATGCTGTGTGTCATCAAATAATATGAGTCGGATTCGGATATGTCGAAACGCAGATAGCCGAGATAGTCCTGACCCAGAGGTATGCTGTCTGTGGTATTCGAGAGTGCTTGCGTTCCGTTGTATATTCTGATTGCGGCATCCGCATTACCCGACAAAAGCGATGATGTCTCCACTTCGTAGGGTATCGAAAGCCTCAGAAAGCCCCCGTAATAATCGACATTCGCATTCGCAGTGTCTATTTCGATTTTCTTCAGGAGGGCTTCCCATTGAATCGCACTGCGATAGTGCACCTTTATCTCTCCGAGACCGTTTATCGAATAAGCGCTTATTTCGCCCCTGACCGTGAAGTTCGTCGACTCGTTTATCAGTCTGCTCTTCAGATTCTCGGGTATGGAATCCATGCTCACGCTGAGATGTATCGGCTCCCTATATGTGGTCCCAGCCACAACCCTTGGAATTCTGTCGGACAGACTGAAGATTCCATATCCGCTGACGTTCTCTACGGCCCAGACTTTCAGAGAGATATCGGTAATGTCATAATTCCCGCCGTTTATTATCTGGACATAGGTATCGGCTCTTATGCTGTCGTTATCAAAGGTCCATTCTATTTCGTCCTCATTCTGCATCTCCACCCTGACTTTCCCCTGAATTATCGGTGCAACTCCCGTATAGAGCAGATACGAGGAGAGTATTATGCCGGCTATGAATATCACATTCAGCAGGACGAGAGACTTTTTCATCACGGGGGAATGTGCTCACCATTAAATAGATTTTTCCTTGACTACATTAAAAAGAAAGGGAAGAGGTTTGTTTACATCATACCGGGCATTCCGCCCATTCCGCCACCTGGCATTCCGCCGCCACCTGCGGGCGGTCCGCCGGCTCCTTTCTTGGATGCTATCACATCGTCGATCCTCAGGATCATGGTAGCAACTTCCGTAGCGGAGCTTATGGCCTGTCTCTTGACCCTTATAGGCTCAACGACCTTCTTCTTTATCATGTCGCCTATGTCTCCGGTATGGACATCGAGCCCCATGTTCGCCTTTTTCTTGGACTCGTGAGCGCTCCTCAGTTTTATCAGCATGTCTATCGCATCGAGTCCGGCGTTCTCTGCCAGAGTTCTCGGTATCACTTCCATGGCCTGAGCAAACGCCTCTATTGCGAGCTGTTCTCTTCCGCCGACGGAAGGCGCATAGTCTCTCAGCTGAAGTGCAACCTGAATCTCCGGTGCGCCGCCTCCCGCTATTGCCTTTCCGTCCTCGAGTGAAACTCCGACAACGCGGAGCGCATCATGAAGCGACCTTTCGACCTCATCCACAACATGCTCGGTTCCGCCTCTTACGAGAACGCTGACCGCTTTCGCTCCTTTGCATCCGGTTACGAAGGTCATGTCCTCGTCGCCTATCTTCTTCTGATATACATTGTCTGCGCTCCCGAGGTCTTTTCCCGAGATGTCATGTATATTGGCAACTATGTTTCCGCCGGTGGCCCTTGCGAGCTTCTCCATATCCGATTTCTTGACCCTGCGCACGGCATATATCCCCTCTTTTGCGAGGAAGTGCTGCGCCATATCATCTATGCCTTTCTGGCAGAACACGACATTCGCACCTGTTTCCTTGATTTTCTTTACCATGTCCCTGAGCATATCCTCTTCCTGATCAAGGAATTTCTGGAGCTGATTCGGGTCCGTGATGTTTATTTTCGCATCTATCTCGGTCTTCTTTATCTCGAGAGCCGTATCGAGAAGAGCCACCTTTGCTTTCTTGACATTCTCGGGCATTCTCGGATGCACCCTCTCTTTGTCGATTATAACGCCTTCTATGAGCTCGGTGTCCTCGACAGAGCCGCCGTACTTCTTTTCGACCTTTATGTTGTCTATATCCACTTTGGTCTTTCCGTTCACCTTCTCGGCGACCGATTTTACAGCACTCACAGCTATCTTTGCCAGATTTTCCTGTGAGCTCCCCACGTTCTTTCCGGTCATGGCAGTTTTTGCAATCTCCATGAGTATCTCCTCGTTGTCCGGCTTGACTTCAAAGCCTATGTTATCCAGTATCTCAAGGGATTTCTCCGCAGCCATTCTGTAACCGTTCGTTACTATCGTGGGGTGAACGTTCTGCTCCAGAAGTTCTTCCGCTTTCTTCAGCAGTTCTCCGGCTATGACCACCGCTGTCGTCGTTCCGTCGCCGCACTCCTGATCCTGTGCCTTGGATATCTCCACCACCATCTTCGCCGCAGGGTGCTCTATATCGAGCTCCTTGAGTATGGTCGCACCGTCATTGGTTATGGTGACATCGCCGAGGCTGTCGACAAGCATCTTGTCCATGCCCTTGGGACCGAGTGTGCTTTTCACTGCTTCCGCGACCGCTTTGGCCGCGGCTATGTTGTTCGTCTGGGCGCTCCGCCCTTTTTCTCTTTCCGTTCCTTCTTTCAGGACTATTATTGGCATCTGTCCGCCTAACATGTTTTTACCTCCTTGTAATATTCATAGGATTGCCCTTCTATATAAAGTTTTCGACGCACCTTATTTTATGTAGAGTACGGAAATTATTTGACTTCCTACAAGAATTCAAACTCAGAATTGGCATCGTTTATTCAGACTTTTTGCAAAAAACAGTTCAAATATAGCTGAGGGGGAGACGAGCAAAAATACAGAGTATTTTTGCGAGTAGGACTCCTGAGGATAGGAGTCCGTGAAGAGGAAAATACGCAGTATTTTCCGACTCCGTTGTAGGCGCTGACCGAAGCGAGACCCCGAAAAGCTTTGCCTTGAAGGTAGGACTTTTGCAAAGAAAAACAGTTCAAATATAGCCGAGGGGGAGACGAGTGAAATTGCAACGCAATTTCACGAGTTCACCCTCGGCGCTGACCGGAGGGAAGCGCCGAGGGGGAGATTCGAACTCCCGAGGGCATACGCCCACGAGCTCTCCAGGCTCGCGCCTTACCGGACTGGGCTACCTCGGCAT
>WALJ01000166.1 GCA_015522885.1 Thermoplasmata archaeon | reverse complement strand
TTTTTACAATCCCCTTATGCCAACACGGTGATTCGATGATTGACCCTGAAATAGAGCTGATGAGGCCCGATAAACTGAAAAAACTACAGGAAGACAGGTTCGTAAGACAGGTCAGATACGCCTATGAGAATGTTCCGATGTACAAGAAGAGGTTCAAAGAGAAGGGAATAACACCGGATGACATAAAGAGCCTCGACGATGCTCATAAGATACCTTTCACCGTTAAGAATGACCTCAGAGACCATTACCCGTATGGGATTCTGGCCGTGCCGGTAAGAGATGTCGTTGAGATGCATGCATCCTCCGGTACCACGGGAACACCCACCGTTGTGACATATACCGAAAGGGACCTCAGAACATGGTCAAGGCTGATGGCCAGAACCTATTCGGCCGCAGGGGTGATGAGGGATGATATCGTTCAGAACGCATACGGTTACGGTCTTTTCACCGGAGGCCTCGGCTTCCATTACGGGATTCAGGAGCTCGGAGCCATGGCGGTCCCCACGGCAACCGGAAACACAAAGAGGCAGCTCAAGATGATGAAGGACATGAGAACAACGGTTCTGGCCGCAACACCCTCCTATGCCCTTTATCTCGGCGAGGCCGCAAGGTCGGAGGGCTACGACCCGCACGAGGATTTCAACCTGAGAATAGGGATGTTCGGAGCGGAGCCGTGGAGCGAGGAGGCGAGAAAGAAGATACAGGACACCTTCGGACTTAGAGCGCACGATGTCTACGGTATGAGCGAACTCTACGGTCCGGGAGTGGCCGTGGAATGCGAGCACCAGAACGGGCTCCATATATGGGCCGACGAGTTCCTCGTCGAAGTGATTGACCCGGAGACAGGCGAGGTGCTCCCCGAGGGAAAGAAGGGAGAGCTTGTGTTCACCATGCTCACGAGAGAGGCCATGCCGCTTCTGAGATACAGGACAAAGGACCTGGCCACGATAACATGGGAAGAGTGCGAGTGCGGCAGATATCACCCGAGAATAATGAGAATAAAGGGAAGGGCCGACGACATGCTCATAGTCGGCGGCGTGAACGTATTCCCAAGCCAGATAGAGCACGTGCTCATGAACATAGACGAGCTTGCCGGAGAGTTCTTCCAGATAGTCCTCGAAGGCGAGATACTGGACAAACTGTATGTCAAGGTCGAGGTCGAGCCGAAGTTCTACAAGTCCGACAAATACGACGAAGCGAAGTTGAAGAAGAGGGTCGAAGACGAACTGCAGGCCGTGCTCACCCTGAGAGCGAGAGTGGAGCTTCTGCCTCCCGGAACCCTGCCCAGAACGGAAGGAAAAGCGAAGCATGTCCTTGATCTGAGAAAGAAGGTGTAAGTATGCCCATGTTCAATCCTGCTATGGAGACAATAGACAGGGCGAAACTGAAGGAGCTGCAGCTAAAGAGGCTTAAGGAGACCGTTCATAGGGTTTACGAAAATGTCCCGTTCTACAGAAAGAAGTTCGACGAGCTCGGGGTCAAGCCGGAGGATATAAAGAGCCTCGAGGATATCACCAGACTACCTTTCACGGTGAAAAATGACCTGAGGGACAACTACCCATTCGGAATGGCGGCAATTCCTCTGGAAGAGGCCATAGAACTCCATGCTTCGTCCGGAACGACAGGCAGCCCGATAACCGTCATATACAATCGCCACGACATAGATGATGTGTGGGCCGAGATAATGGCAAGGGACCTTGCGATGGCAGGATTGACAAAAAAAGATGTCTTTCAGAATCCCATACCCTACGGGCTTTTCACGGGAGCTTTCGGTTTCCACTACGGAGCGCAGAAAGTGGGAGCCCTTGTGGTCCCATCGGGAGGCGGTCAGAGCGAGAGACAGCTGAAGTTGATGAAAGACTACGGAACGACCTTCATGTCCGGCGTTGCTTCGTATGCCGTGCATCTCGGTACGGTCGCAGAAAAGATGGGCACGGACCCGAAAAAGGACCTGAAAGTGCGCACTGGAATATTCGGTGCCGAGGCATTCAGCGAAGGTCTGAAAAAGAGACTGGCAGAGCAGTGGGACATGGAGGTCTACGACATATACGGCCTCACGGAGATGTCCGGCCCGGGAGTCTCGACGGACTGCAAACATCATGACGGACTGCACATATGGGAAGACCACTTCATAGCGGAAATCGTTGACCCGAAGACGGGGGAGCAGCTCGGACCCGAGGAAGAGGGGGAGCTCGTTCTCACCACCATAACCAAGGAAGGCATCCCGATAATAAGGTACAGGACCCATGACCTGACATATCTCTATGATTCAGCATCGTGCGACTGCGGAAGAACCCATGTGAGGATGGCTCCCGTCAAAGCAAGAACGGACGATATGTTCATAATTCGCGGCACGAACATATTCCCGAGCCAGATAGAATGGGTGCTCATGAGGAATCCCAGGGTCGGAGGAAACTATCAGATAATACTGACCACGGAGGGAGACATGGACCAGCTCAATGTCATGGTGGAATCAAAACAGAATCTCAGCGAAGAGGAGAGTGCGGCGCTGGCAAAGGAACTCACAGACCAGATAAAGGCGGTGCTGACACTGACGCCAAGAGTCAAAGTTGTTGGTCCCGGAGAGATACCAAAAGAGGGGATTAAAGCGAAGAGGGTAATAGACCGGAGAAATAAGGTCCGATGATTTCCAAAACCCCTTAATCGCAAATAGATGGGCCGATAGATCAGCTGGATACGGCCTTTTATCCTCAAAAGGCCTAGTCGCACGAGCGTAACCGTGCTCCAGACCCCCCTTCCCTGACGGAAAGACAGGCTCGGAAAATGCTTTGCATTTTCCTCGTCGCTACCTTCGCAAGGTAGAAAAACTCTAAAAAACCCTTAGTCCGCAAATAGATGGGCCGATAGATCAGCTGGAAGATCGCTACCTTCGCAAGGTAGAGGCCGCGGGTTCAAATCCCGCTCGGTCCACTCCTTCGCTATGCTCAGTCGTGGACCTCGCTACGACCTTTTTCTTCAAAAAAAGTCTGACTCGCGGCGACGTAACGCCACTCGTCCCGCCGGTCCACTTCTCATTTTGTTCGAAATGGGCCGAGCTACGTCTCTTTTCTAACGAAAAGAGGCTGACTCGTAAAATTCCTTTGGAATTTTCCTCGTCCCGCCGGTCCATTTTTAGTCTTTACTCAATTCGGTAGTGTCCCAATTTATACCGCAAAATGATGGACCAAGAAATCCTGCCATGTCCACAAGTGGCTCGTTAATCCTTCCATCATTGCAGGTGAGGTGTTTCTCTCGAATTTGCTCACGAAATCCCGGTAGAATTGGAAAAGATGCAGGTGTGCTTCCAGTCTCGACAAACCATGTATGACAGTGATTGCAGTAGTACTGCTGATGTCCTGCTCTGTTCTTTCCCATCTTCTTTCAGGTAGTATAGTCGGAGACATAAGCTTCTAAACTAATGAAGTCTCTGACTAGGAGTCGCCGACCTGATTAAGCCCTCCTGACGGAAGGCAAACTCGGAACTATCGTTCCTCCCACGTCCTTCCACAAGGAAGGTCTGCTCGGAGCTGTCGTTCCTCGTAAAGCCCTCTTATCAGAGGGCACAGTCGGAACTCCCGTTCCTCCTAAAGCCCGTCTGCCTACAATATAAGTTAACAAAGTTAGGTCGGCGACTATAAATGCGCTCTCGATTATGCCAACATCACCCGAATATCAGCATCGCATCCCCGAAGCTGAAGAACCTGTACCTCTCCTCGACAGCAACCCTGTAGGCTTTCATTATCCTCTCATAGCCTCCGAAAGCGGTTACGAGCATCAGCAGTGTGCTCTTTGGCAGATGGAAGTTCGTTATCAGGGCGTCCATACCGCTCTTGAACTCGTATCCCGGATATATGAACAGGTCCGTTTCCCCCGCTCCCGGGATTATCGCTCCGTTCACGGATGAGGATTCCAGAGAGCGCACCGTGGTCGTTCCGACCGCAAAAAGCCTGCCTTCTCTGGAGTTTATGCGCTCCGCAGCCTCCCCGGATATCTCGTACCACTCGCTCTCCATCCTGTGCTCCTCTATGTTCTCGACCTTTACGGGTTTGAACGTTCCCCAGCCCACATGCAG
>WALJ01000165.1 GCA_015522885.1 Thermoplasmata archaeon | reverse complement strand
CTCCGGATATGGGTGAGATAGAGCTTCCCAATCACCCGAAGGAGAACCTTGGAAGCCGGAAGATATCCGTGGGTAGCGAGATATGGGTCTCAGGAGATGACTTTGAAAGATTCAAGGGCAGAGAAATAAGACTGAAGGACCTGTTCAATGTCGTTCTTGAGAAAGAGGCGGAGTTCACATCCCGGTCCAACAAGGACATCCCGAGAATTCAGTGGGTGAGCGACCCCGTGGATGTCAGTGTGGTCATGGTCGATGGTACGGTGAAAAAAGGGTACGGAGAGCGCTCTCTACTCGACCTTAAACCTGATGACATGGCGCAGTTCGAGAGGTTCGGATTCGTCAGGATAGACGAAGTGAGAGAAAACATGGTCCGTGCATACTATGCGCACCCCTGAAAAAGTTAAATATGGGCTCTTTCTTCCCTGCTCGCTCACTAAAATCATTAAAAGTACGCAAACAAACCGGGCCTGTAGCTTAGTGGTGGAGCGTCTGGCTCATATCCGCTGCGAGGAAACTCGTATGCGGGGAGATACCAGATGGTCGCAGGTTCGAATCCTGCCAGGCCCACTGGTTTGTTCGTAAGGCCCACTTTCACCTTCGGTTTTTGGGAGATTAGAAACAGTTTCTCCGGCGTTTCTGAAAGCTGGGCCCTCGGGGTCTTCAAATATATTATTACTTCGGTGAATGTCCGAAGCATCTCTTTCCGTTGCGATATTTTCCATGATCACTTTACCACCTCCTTTTTAAAAAATCGGTCCTTCTCGTCCACATCCAGGACCACTTCCTGATAGCTGGCTTCTAGGTATATGGACGTCGTCTTTATATTGCTGTGGCCGAGTATCTTCTGGACCACGTTTAGGTTTACGCCCTGCTGCAAAAGGTTTTTCGCTCTCCAGTGTCTCGCTGCATGTGGGTGGAGCCACGGAAGCCCTACTCTTTTTCCCGCTTCCTTTACGATCTTTCGAACCGTCGCGTCGGTTATCCGGCTTTTCTTCGTGGTAAAGACGGCGTGAGGATCACTTTTTGCCTGGACTTCCCGGTATTCTTTCAAGAGTTTGGTAACCGAAAAAGGGACTGGGACCTTACGGGATTTGTTGCCTTTGCCAGCTCTAATGAATACAAGTCGACGGTCCCATTCCACGTCTCCCCAATTCAGGGAGACTAATTCAGATACTCTTATACCGGTGCTGAAGAGTACCATTAGAATGGATCGGTTGCGGAGATTCTGGACATAGTCAGGCCATGTAAGGGAAAGAAGCTGTTGGACCTTTTCGTCTGGGATATACCGAATATCTCTAAGAGTATAGGCTCTGTATCTCCGGATGTTCATAGGAACATCGCGGAACCTCGCCCATCTCTTGATCTGTTTTACCCATCCGTTGATGGTGCCTAGCTTGGTTCCTTGTTCTCTGACCTGTATAAAGAAGTCGAGGACCTTCTCTTCGGTTATGTGGTCCATGTCAAGGCCCTTTCGTTCCAGATAGGGAATGAAAGTAAGAGAATGTCGGATGGTGGACCATGAAAAGCCCTGGCCTACCATCCATCTCCGGTATTCGGCAAGAAGCTTTTCATTCATCCACGGGTTCCTCCTCAGGTTCCAAGATATTGAGGTTTTCGGAGTTTTCCGCGACCGGGGGCGGTAAAAAACTCATTGTCAAATTTATTGAACGGCCGTTTCTGAAGTTTTCGTGGATCTCTTCTATTGAGAGCATTGAGGCAGTATCCATAAGCATCTTTGCCTCTTCCTCGGTAAAGCCGTATCGTCTTTGGAGGGTCTCTAAGGAAGAGTCAAACCTTTGGATTGCCATGTGAAAGCTAATAAAAACAGGTACGAGATCCTTAAGAAACCGATCAAGGCTTTTCTGTTCTTCTTCACTCAGCTTATCGAGATTTTTGCTGTCAATAAAGAATTCCGGTTCAGAAAAAAAAGAATCCTGAGAATGAGGAGGAACAAGAAAGGACTCCTCATTCTCTCGGGAAATCTTGAATTTCTTATGGTATCTGTGAGACATATTTATGCACCTCCGCCATGGTACCATCCTGCTCTAGTTTCATCATGTTGTCGGCGTTTACTTCCATCTGAAGGTATTTTGCAGGAAGCATTACCATATCCAACATTTTATCCAGGCCGGTTTTCAGGTCTTCGACGCTGTTCTCATCGTATATACGGATGTGTGCCCATTTTGACCTTCCATCTAGGCGTCTGCCTACTCGGCTATCTATGCTTATGCGAGGTACCGGCGGACGCCCTGGTCTTTTTTCTATTTCATAGCTTATGGTTAGGGTGTCGGTTACCCGGAGCCTAGAAATTAGGGTAACATCTCTTTTCTTGTTCACATTCTCCGGAAAATTTTTTGACTGGTCGCTGAGGTTCTGGGGTTCCGTGGAAATGATAACCTCGTTCTCTGCGGGCTTGTCTGTTGGCTCAAAGCTTGCGGCAGTAATGCCGAATTTTTTCTTTATTTCTTCTTGTTTTGGGTCCATTTCTTTTCATCTCCTGAAAGTGATTTACACTTTCAGTAATCCGTAGAACGGCACCTTATTTAAGCTTTATGTTTTACGGTTTTGATATTACAAAAGTTTATATTCACCTTTTCCGTATTACGTATTATGAGATTGGAAAAGCTGATAAAGGCTATAGGTTCAAAAAAGAAAATAGAGGTCCTTCTTTTTCTCTTTAAAATCAACGAATCTGAGGATTTTAAGGCTATTTCCTATACCGACCTTCTAACCGAGTTGAAGGGGTCTAGTACCACACTCTCCAAAGACTTGGCCGATTTAGAGGAAATCGGTCTGATTTCTAGCTATAAGGACCCTAAGCAACACAATAAAAGGACGTTTACGATATCTCCTGTGGGTCTTAAAGTGGCAGAGCATTTAGACATAATAAGAAGAGCTGT
>WALJ01000164.1 GCA_015522885.1 Thermoplasmata archaeon | reverse complement strand
CTCCGGAGTGTATCATCGCTATGTTGTAATCGTACGATGCGTCGGGCCCCATCTTCGAAAGCTCTTCGAGAAATCTCTCTCCGCCGTGCACATGGGGGAGCGCATGGATGAGAGTGTTTCCGAGCTCCATGATCTCGTATTTCTCCCTGTAAAAGGCACGGACTCCCTTTATTCTCGAGATTATTCTGAAGACACTTCCGGTTTCCCTCATCCTCGGTGCGGAATGGTTTCCCGCTATGACTATGAACGGTATGCCGGCACCGGTTATCCTCGATATCTGCTCCATTGCGAATGCGAGCGCTCTATTAGAAGGTCTCACAGTGTGAAACAGGTCTCCCGAATGCAGAACGAAATCCGGCCTTATCTCCAGTATTCTGTCCACTGCCTGCCTGAATGCTTCCTCCACATCGACCTCTCTCTGATTCCTGCCCGTTTCCGGGTCCGAAGCATTGTAAGCGGCGAATCCGATGTGCGTGTCCGCAATGTGAACGAAGCGCATGCAGGTACATCGCGATGGGATATTTAAGGATGAAGAAGGGTTGGGTGAAAGTGCATCAAGTAATAAATACGAGTCTATATTCCGAATCATGAAACTCATACTCTTAGGTGCTCCGGGCGCAGGAAAAGGAACTCAGGCGAAGTGGATAAGCGAAGAGTACGGAATACCGCACATATCCACCGGCGACATACTGAGAAAGAATGTTGCGGACGGGACGGAGCTCGGAAAGGAGGCGGAAAAGTACATGGACGAGGGAAAGCTGGTTCCCGATGACCTTGTGATACGGATGATGGAAGCCAGATTGAGGGAGAAGGACTGCGAGGAAGGGTTCATACTCGACGGATTTCCGAGAACCGTGTATCAGGCGGACGAGCTGGGAAAGATAAGCGATATCGATGCGGTTCTCAACATCTATGTGCCTTTTTCAAAGCTGATAGAGAGGATAACAGGGAGGCGCTCCTGCCCGAAATGCGGTGCGGTTTATCATGTGAAATACAATCCTCCGAAGAAAGAGGGCATATGCGATGTCTGCGGCACGGCTCTGATACAGAGAGATGATGACAGGGAGGAAACCGTGAAAAAGAGGCTGAAGACATACGAGGAACAGACTGAACCGCTCATAGATTATTACAGGAAGAAAGGGAAGCTCATAACGGTGGAAGGCCAAGAGAGGGTGGAGGACACCGTAGCGCTGGTGAGAGAGGCGCTGAAAAGGATTGTAAAATAAAAACTATTACTTCATATTTAATTTTCAAGTATGGTGCTTTCATTATCTCCACAGGATTTTTTCCACATCTCTCAAATCCCAGTGCATTATTCCCTTGTCGTCCATCCTTTCAATGCATTTCTTCGTGAAACCTGACTTTGAGACTATGAGAAATCTTTCCTTTCTTTCCTCTTTATTCCATTTCACCAGCTCTTTCTTTTCCATGAGTCCCTCCACAACATTCCATCCTGCCGGTCTGTTCCTCCATTTCACCTCCGCAAACAGGATTTCTTTTTTCTTTTCATTTAGCGCTACGAGGTCTATCTCATCACCTTTCCTGTTCCACCAAGGACCTATGGCATCCGCCTTGAAAACTCCTTTTGAGACCACGAGTTCCCTTATAATATCCTCGAAAATCCTTCCTATGTGCTCTGGAAGCTCACTTTCGCCCTCCTTCCTAGCCCTATTCGGATCTATTTCCACAAGAGATTCCTTCGAATACACGAAACGGAACCAGAAGGAGTAGAAATTGTCCCCTATCCTGTATCTTCCCATCTTTTTTCTTAGCAATGGAACGGGTTCGACCTTTCTCAGGAGTTCATATTCGTTCGTAAGCTCGAAGATGTATTTTCCTACGGTGTCCTTCGGCATACCTGTGTAGTCAGTAATCTCTTTCTGCGTCGATTTTCCTCTTGATACCGCCTCCAACACCGAAAAATATCCTCTGTGCTCCTTCCCGAACTCCAGAACAAGAAGGTTCTTCCCCTCGTCTCTCAGCGGAGCCATTGAGGAATAGAACAGCTCCCAGAGAATGTCATTCTTAACCCTGCCGGCCTGAAGAAGATACCTTGGAACGCCACCTAAAACCGAATATATCTCTATTTTTTTCTTTATCGAGCCGATTCCGAGTTTTTCCAGAAACTCCGAGGTCTGAAGGAAAGTGAAAGGTCTCAGGGGGATTATGCTCTCAGCCCTTCCGAAAAGCGGCTCCTTTGCATCGGTGAATATCTTCTTCATCATTCCCGTGTAAGAGCCGACAGCTATCAGAAGGACTCCGCCGTTCCCCTCCACCCTGTCCCATATTCCCTGAATCTTTGAGAAAGCGGACCTGTTGACCTGAAGAAGGTTTTGAAACTCATCCAGCACGATAATCAGGCGATTTTTTCCAACCATATCGAACATTTCTTCCCAAGAGGAGATTCTGGGTCTGAATCCCAGAACAGGCTCGAAGGCCATTTCCGCATCCTGAAATATTAGGCTCTCATCCTTAACCTCGATGAACAGATAGATTCCTCCTTCATTTTTCAGGAATTCCCTCACAAGTGCGGTCTTTCCAACCCTTCTTCTCCCTATTATCACGAGGAAGAGCGAGCGTTTTTTGCTGTTCTCTCTCTGAATGGAGAGGTAACTCAGTTCCTCTTTTCTGTCATAGAACATATTACCACACAGTAAATTACTGTAAGGTAATCATCTATTTAAACATTTCTGAGAGTGTTCTCAGTTTTCGCATTTTCAATCATCCTCTCGATGTCTCTCAAATCCCAGTGCATTATTCCCTTGTCGTCCATCCTTTCAATGCATTTCTTTGTGAATCCTGACTTTGGGACTGTGAGAAATCGGTACTGTCCCATTTATACCGCAAAATGATACATCAAGAAATCCTGCCATGTCCACAAGTGGCTCGTTAATCCTTCCATCATTGCAGGTGAGGTGTTTCTCTCGAATTTGCTCACGAAATCCCGGTAGAACTGGAAAAGATG
>WALJ01000163.1 GCA_015522885.1 Thermoplasmata archaeon | reverse complement strand
GTATTATACACAGATATATGTCACATTTATAGTCACCGACCTGACTTTGTTAACTTATATTGCGGGGCAGATGCCCTTCCTTAGCTCGGCGACTTCTAGTCGGAGACATCATTCGTTTAGAAGCTTATGTCTCTGACTATGCATTCTTCCATCATCGTTACCACCTATTTATTCCTTTCATCTTCCATGGCAGACAAAGCGCAGGTATGGGATGAACCGCATATTTTTCTAAGCTGGGGGTCTCCTGCTTTTCTCTCAACCGCTCCTTTCCATTTCTGTGCTTGCAGACATCGGTCATGGTATCACATAACTGCAACCGTGACCATGTCTGCGCTCCTTTTCAGGATTTTGACGAACTTGATATCCTTGAGTGCCCTTTATATATGACAGATGTGAGTGTATAAGACAGAGATACTGTGAGCATGATAAACTTAAAATATTCCCAGTAAATCCCTGTTTTAAGCCGCGGTAACTCAGTTGGGAGAGTGCCAGACTGAAGATCTGGAAGTCGCCGGTTCAAGTCCGGCCCGCGGCACTTCCGGTGATGATTTGACGAGAAAGGCTCTTCAGGAGAAAAAAAGGAAGGAAACGGAGAAAAAGGCAAAGATGATTCTCTTTATGCGGTTTTCCCAGCTTACGGCCACGATACTCATGGTTCTCGGCATACTGATACTCATAGTTATTCTGTATCTGAAGTACTATTCATGATGACATCGAGGGCTTCTTCCTCCATGAAGTGCATCTTACCGGGAACTACCAGACAGTGCAGGGGAGGACCGAAATCTCTTTTAAGCGCTTCCGAGGCCTTCCCGCACCATATTCCTGGATTCTCGGAACCCGCCCTTGAGACCGTGCATACCGGAGAATTCTCGTTGAAGCTCGCATCGCCCAGTGCTCTTCCCATTTCCAGAAGGAGTTGCACTGCCTCCGAAGGGTTCATGTATCTGTCTTCCTTTATATCGAGAAGGAACAGGGTGTGCAGACCGAGTGAGAGATTGTCCAGAAGGACTTTATAAGGTGTGGTAGGCTGGAAATTCTTTTCAGGATACGGAATCGAACCGGTCTTTCCGAACTTATATGCCTGAAGGCCCAGCAAGCCGGGTGCTGCGGCAAGTATCGAAGAGCCGTGTATGATTCTGACATCTATTCCCTTTTTAATCGCATCGATTCTGAGGTCCTCGTGTGTTGTTGCGGTCATCGGGTCTCCCGCTGTCAGAAAGACCACATTCCTTTTTATGGATTCATCAATGAACTCTCTTTCGGTTTCTACCTGACGCCGGTTAAGAATTCGTATCTTTTTGCCGTAGAGGGCTTCCATCTCTTCGAGAGAGCTTCCCATGAGTCTGGATGTGTAGAACTCGAGATAGACGTTATCTGCCTTTCTTATAGCTTCCAGACCTTTCAGGCTTATGTCCTTCGCACCGTAGAGACCGAGGCCTATGAAAGTGAGCATGGCAGTGCATCGAAGAATCTTTTATAAGCTTTCACCATGTCTTTCCGTGTATCCAGCACTTCGTGTCCGGAAGTCCGAAGCGGAAGAAGTAAGAAAAAAGCTATTCGAAATACGGGCGGTCGACGGCGAGAGGCGATTCATAAGAAGAGGGGACTGGGTGGAGATACCTCTAAGAGAAGGCAGTACGGAAAAAGCCGGAATTTACGGTGAAATAATAGCACAGAAAAAGCCGGTGTTCAAGGAGCGCCCACCTGCGCCTTTCGAGCTTATAAAAAAGAGCTTGGATGTTCCGTATCCAGACATTCTCCCGAGAAAATGGGAGCTTTTCGGAGACGTTCTCATATTCAGGATTCCCAAAGAACTGGAAGAGTACGGGTTCGATATTGCCCGTGCCTATGCGGAGGTTCTCGGTGCAAAAACCGTTCTGAGGGATGTCGGAGGAATAGAAGGGGAATACCGGGAGCCAATGGTGGAATTTTTGCTTGGAGATGATGCGGAGACCATCCATACGGAAAATGGAGTGAGGTTCAAATTCGATGCCTCGAAAATAATGTTTTCCTCGGGCAATATCGACGAGAGGATACGAATGGCATATGTTTCCAACAGAAGAGAGACAGTCGTCGATATGTTTGCCGGCATAGGCTATTTTTCCGTTCCGATGGCAGTGCATTCCAGACCCGAGAAAATCTACGCCTGTGAAAAGAACCCGGTCTCATTCGGATATTTGAAAGAGAATATCGGTCTTAACTCGGTCGAAGACATTATAGAGCCCATACTCGGAGACAATCGGGAGGTATGTCCGGAGAATGTGGCGGATAGGGTTATAATGGGTTATGTGGGAAGCACCGACCTCTTTCTCCCGTATGCGTTCAGGGCCCTGAAATCCGAGGGAATCGTACATTACCACGAAACATGCCCCGAGGAACTTCTCCCTGACCGACCGATATCGAGGTTGAAAAGTGCTGCGAAGAGCGCAGGTTACAGAGTTATCGGAGCAAATATCAGAAAAATAAAGTCCTATGCACCGGGAATAATTCACATCGTTGTGGATGCAAAAATCAGGCCATGGAATGAAGAAAATATGCCATAAGCTCATCACCGGGTGTATCGAAACAGAGCATATTTCCAGAGGTTTCTCTTTAACACTGCAAAATCATGGGGCAAAAAAGGCAGTTCGTTCTGCAAAAAACTGATATCGGGACAAATCTTATTAGTCGGAAAGCATGGAGGCTCGGTGCTACCATGAAAGTGATGCTCATAATACTTGACGGAATGGGTGACAGGCCCTGTGAAGAGCTGAACGGAAAAACACCTCTTGAAGCTGCATACACACCGAATATGGATTACCTGTCGGAAAAAGGGATAAACGGCATAATGGACCCGATAGCTCCGGGAATAAGGGCGGGAAGCGATACGGCACACCTTTCCATCCTCGGATATGACCCGTATGAGGTCTATACCGGCAGAGGACCTTTCGAGGCCGCGGGGGAGGGCCTTGTGCTGAGACCGGGGGATATCGCATTCAGATGCAACTTTTCGACTGTCGATGAGAATATGAATGTTATAGACAGAAGGGCGGGAAGAATAAAGGAAGGGACTCACGAGCTTGCAGAGGTCCTTAATGGAATGGAGATAGACGGCGTCAAGGTTATTTTTAAGGAATCCGTGGAACATAGGGCGGTCCTCGTTCTCAGAGGGGATGGTTTGTCGCCTTATGTCAGCGATGCCGACCCACATAAACTCGGCTCGGTATATGAGGTGAGGGCTCTGAAGAGCGGGGCGGAACGCACTGCTGAAATAGTGAACGAGTTCGTGGAGCGCTCCTATGCCACTCTGAACAAGCACACTGTCAATATGAAAAGAAGGGAAAACGGGCTTATGCCTGCTAACATCGTTCTTCCCAGAGGTGCGGGCATGGTTCCCCAGATGGATTCCATAGAAGAAAAACACGGAATAAGTACCGGAGCAATAGCCGGTGTTTCCATAGTCAAAGGTGTTTGCAGGCTTGCGGGCATGGAGGTGCTGGATGTGAAGGGTGCGAGAGGCACTGCGGAGAGTGACTTCGGTGCGAAGATAGGGGCCGCTCTCGATTATCTGAAGAATGGAGATTTTGTTCTCGTGAACATAAAGGCTCCTGACCTTTTCGGGCATGACGGGGACCCTGCAGGAAAAAAGGAAATAATAGAAAAAATAGATCTCGCAATGGCTCGGCTTAAAGAGGCTCTGGATAACACCATAATCGCTGTAACCGCAGACCACTCCACCCCCTGCGATATCATGGACCACAGCGGAGACCCCGTACCTCTGCTCATAGCGGGAAAAGGAGTGAGAACAGACGATATCAGGAAATTCGGAGAGAGAACTGCGGCTGAAGGCGGCCTCTGCAGAATAAGAGGAAAGGATATCCTCAACATACTGCTGCAGCTTGCAGGTTTATCCGAGAAATTCGGAGCTTAATCCCATTTCATGAAGAATTTGCAGTCTCCGGGGTCGTCGGGTTTCAGCGGGTTGACGGTGCCGTGGCTTTTCGTCACTTCCATGATTCCCAGCAGAGCGCCTTCCCATGCCGTGCACGAGTATTCTGTGATTTTCGCGCCTCTCATATCCACGATAGCTCTCTTTTCCTCTATTTTTATTCTGAGATCTCCGAAATTGAACACTGTACTGTATGTTTCCTCCGCTTTTTGCAGAAACCGCCCTATTCCGACAATCGATGCGATAAGATACTCGAAGATTCCAAGGTCCTTTGCCGTGTATTTTCCTGCCTCTCGCACATATTCCACGCCTTTATTCCTTGCAATCCACTCGAGAACTTTGTCCGTCTTTACCATTGAAAACCATTCCCCGTCCTTCGGCCTCTTTTTGATTCCCGAATATTTCGTTGCCTCTTCCATGCCCTGAATTCCCCATTTCTTCTTCACGAACTTCAGGTATCCGTTTACCACCGAACCTTTTGCCTTTGTTTCTTCCATCAATCCACTATATGCTTTGTGCCTATTAAATCTTTCGATGTGCCAAAAAAGAAATCCGCAAAAAACCTTTTTACCCCGGGCTATTTCCTGCCGTGGAATTTGATAATGCAGTCTCAGGAAGAATCTACATAAACGGAGAGATAACAGATGCCGCCGTAGGGATAGAGCACGGAAGAATAAAGGCGATAAAGAAGCACATTCCCGGTGCTAAGGACTACGGAGAGAGGTTGATACTTCCCGCAAGAGTTGACCCGCATGTGCATTTCAGGGACCCGGGTTTTACGGAAAAGGAGGATTTCTTCACCGGCACGCTGTCCGCCGTATTCGGAGCTGTGAGCTGCGTTCTGGACATGCCGAACACAAGCCCGTTCCTTTATAGATATCACGCCTTCGAGGAGAAGGAACATACGGCATCCAAGAAAGCGGTCATAGACTATGGCCTTATAACCGGCATAAGAAACCGCATACTCGAGGAAAAAGTCCTCAAGCGCTCTCCGGCACTAAAAATATACATGGCAGAGACAACTGGAGGGGTTGTGAACGATCTGGACGATCTCGCTCTGCAGTATCTTCTGAACATGATGAAAGACTACGAAAAGCCGGTGATATTCCATGCGGAAGACCCGAAATTTATGAAAAAAGGAGAGGAAAAAAGTCTGAAAGAGCACCTGAAGAATAGGCCTGACATAGCGGAGGAGAGCGCTGTGAAAAGGCTTATCAAGACAGGAAAACCGCTGCACATAGCTCATGTAAGCTCGAAAGATGGCGCCGAACTTCTTAAAAACAAAACAGATGGACAGACAGCGGAGGTGAGCCCTCACCATCTGTTTCTGACCCTTGATTCCGAGTTTGAAAACCCCGCTTATGGAAAGGTGAACCCACCTCTGAGGACAAAGGCAGATAGAGACGCGCTCTGGGATGCTCTGAGAGACGGAAGGATAGACATGGTATCCTCTGACCACGCACCCCATACAATAGATGAAAAGGAGGAATTCGAGACTTCCCCCTCTGGAATTCCGGGAGTGGAGACAGCGCTCCCTCTTATGCTAGCTGCCGTAAAAAACGGTCTTCTGGACTTCAAAAGGGCTGTTGAGGCGCTCATCGAAAATCCTGCCAATAAATTCTGTCCGCAAAAAGGCAGCATCGAAGTAGGAAAGGATGCGGACTTCATAATCATAGATATGAAAGATATTCGAAAAATAAGGGCCGAAGATCTGCATTCGAAGGCCGGCTGGACACCGTTTGAGGGCATGGATGCAATATTCCCCAGTTCCGTTTATGTCCGAGGAAATGAGATAATCAAAAATGGAAATTTTGAGGGAAAAAAGGGTTTCGGAAGGAATTTATGGATGATAAAATCCGCTGGTCATAATCGCCATTCCTAGCCAGAGCGAGAATGAGAGTATTGCGAGCGCAACCGATGAGGCTATGAGTGTAGCCCTGACCCTGTAGTTCATCTCCCTTGTTCCTGCCGCTGCAAAGCCAGCCATCAGAAATATCATCGTCCCTGAGGCCCATATTATCATTCCGATCTTTCTCAGGTTTCCTATGAGCTCCATTGTACTTGCATAGAGTTGATTATAGTTTGGGTCCCCATAAGTAGGCAGTTTCGGCCAGCTTCCCATGGGCATTGCGAGTATCGTTATTATGGCCCCTATACCGAGGAGGAGCGCTCCGATGAATGCCATTATGGATATCGCTTTCGGGGACAGAAATCCAGGGCCTTCCGGAAATCCTCCCTTTGTATTGGTCTCTTCCGGGTACTCTTTCACTTTTTTCGAGCTTGTCCTTGGCTTTCTTGCAGGGGGTCTGGATTGCGGAACTGCGTATGCCGGATAATTTTCTCTAGGTGGGGGAGCGGGTCTCCGTGGCGGAGCTTGTGGTGTGGAAGCATATGCCGGCGACTGCATCCGGGGAGGATATTTCTCCGGAGGCGCTCTCTGAGCAGGAGTCACAGGTCCTGACAGGGGTCTCAGCCACGAGAATGTTCTTCCGCAGTTGAGGCATATCCCTGTCCCGTCATCGTAAAATTCCAGCAGGTCCGAGCCGCAGTATGCGCATTTTCCTCTTGTGGGCTTCGTAACCCACTGGCCATTTATAAAGACTTTATTGTTCTCCAATGTATCACCACGGAGCAAATGTTCAGTATACTATATAAGAATTTCCGTTAGTTCGGCATTGGTGTAGAGTACGGAATATTTTGACCTCTTTCAGAAGTCAAACTCGCAACTATCGTTGCTCGTTTCACCCAAACTTAAAGGGAGCGCAGACTCTCCCTGATGTGACAAAACTGAATCAGAAGAAGATACGCTGGATAGTGCGGCAT